>DAOSXI010000065.1:0-1512 GCA_035380385.1 Minisyncoccota bacterium | reverse complement strand
TAGAGAAAGTGAGTTGGAAAAAATAAAAGAAGATCATCCAATTGCCAAAGAAATTCTAAAACATAGAGAATTGCAGAAATTGCTTTCTACTTATATAGACACACTGCCTTCTTTTATCTCCGGGGATGGGCGCTTACGAGCCAGCTTTATTCAAACGGGGACAACGACGGGGCGTTTTGCTTCTAATAATCCTAATTTACAAAATATTCCAACTCGGACCGAGAAAGGTAATAGCATCAGAAATGCTTTTATCGCTAAACCTGGATATTTATTAGTTTCTTTTGATTATTCTCAAATAGAACTTCGGGTGGCTGCTTTGTTGTCACAAGACCCTTATTTTATAAGGTCTTTTAAGCAAGGTAAAGATATTCACACGGCTGTAGCTATGAAAGTTTTTAATGTTAACGAAGAAAATGTTACAGCTGAAATGAGAAGGCGGGCCAAGATTATTAATTTTGGTATTTTATATGGTATGGGGGTTAATGCTCTAAGAGAAAATCTGGGGACTGACCGTAAAGAAGCCCAAATTTTTTACGATAATTATTTTAAACAATTTCCAACCATCAGAGGTTATTTAGATTCTATAAAAGATTTTGCTAAACAAAATGGATATACAATAACTCTTTTTGGTCGTAAAAGATATTTTCCGGCTATTAAATCGCCTGTTCCTTTTATAAGAGCGATGGCCGAGAGAATGGCCACCAATGCTCCTATCCAAGGAACGGCTACTGCTGATATAATTAAGATTGGTATGAAAAAGGCTGATTATGCCCTAAAAGATAAAAAATTAGACAGTCAAGCTAAGCTTTTGCTTCAAGTTCACGATGAATTAATTTATGAAGTTAAAAAAGACAAATTAGAAGAAGTCATTGATATAGTAAAAAATAGTATGGAAGATATTATTCCAAGTAAATTTTTGGAAGGATTAGACCCTGTTCCACTAAGGGTTTCTGTCGCTTATGGTCAATCGTGGGGTGTTTTGAAATAAGTTATTGTTAAAAATTTTTAATGGTGATACGATAATAAAGTGGAAAATGAAGTTAAAAAAGAAGAAAAAATAACAACAAGAGATGGACGGATTCACTCTATCTTAAGTTATGCCTATTTTGTCTTTTTATTAGCCGTAATTCTTGGTCTGATTTTTGATTTATTGATAGAAGTTAATTTAGGCTGGTCAGATATTCATAATATTATAGGGTTTTTAGCTCTTATCGCTGGGCCTACGCTTGTTTACTGGGCACAAGTATCGTCTCGTCGCACCGCTAAATTAAAAGAAAAGGGTATAACTATAGATATTTTTAAGCAAGGCCCATATCGTTTTTTGAGAAATCCTTCTTATCTGGGTGTTTTTATAATGTCTCTCGGACTAGCCCTTCTCCTAAGCTCTTTTTTCTCTATTGTCTTTAGTGTCTTAGCTTATTTAATTATTAGAATTGTTTTTGTTAAAAAAGAAGAATTGTTGCTTAGTCATAAATACGGAGAGTCTTATAACAAATACAAAGAAGAGAATAA
>DAOSXI010000064.1:0-1541 GCA_035380385.1 Minisyncoccota bacterium | reverse complement strand
AAAGTCAAATCATACACCACGACTGGCACGGGGGAGTCTCCACTTGCTCTAGTTAAATCTTGGGTCAAAGAAGGATATGAGACAAATACTATGCCTGGCTGGGCCGGCTCTTCTTGGTATTTCTTGCGTTATATGGATCCCAAAAATGATAAAGAGTTTGCTTCAAAGGAAAATACTGACTATTGGAATCAAGTAGATATGTATGTGGGAGGGCAAGAACATGCTACTGGACATTTATTATATTCTCGTTTTTGGACAAATTTCTTATACGACATCGGTCACCTTTCTTTCAATGAGCCATTTAAAAAAATGAAAAATCAGGGGATGATTTTAGGTGGAGATAATCGCAAGATGAGTAAAAGATGGGGCAATGTAGTTAATCCCGATGATATAGTTAAAACATACGGAGCCGATACTCTTCGGGTTTATGAAATGTTTATGGGTCCATTTGACCAGATGCTTCCTTGGTCAACCGAGAGCATTATTGGTTCTCGTCGCTTCTTAGAAAAAGTTTGGCGAATCGGACAAAAAGTTGCTTTGTCTAAGGTCAAAGAGACCGACAAGGAAGCAGAAATAATTTTACACAAAACAATTAAAAAAGTGACAGAAGACATAGATAACTTTTCTTTCAACACAGCTATTTCTGCTATGATGATTTTAGCTAATCTTTTAGAAAAAACAGATGATATAAATCAAAAAGATTTTCTGAAGTTTTTACAAATTCTTTGTCCTTTTGCCCCACACCTAACCGAAGAATTATCATCTTTGTTGGGTCAAAAAAAGAATATAGTCAAGAGTTCTTGGCCTTCTTGGGATCAGGAAAAAGTTAAAGATGATGTTATTAAAATTGCTGTTCAAGTTAATGGTAAGGTTAGGTCGGAAATAGAAGTAGAAAAAGAGGCCACAGAGGAGGCGGTAAAAGAAATAGCCTTAGGTGATATAAATGTTAAAAAATGGCTGGAAAACAAAGACATAAAAAGGTTCATTTATGTTCCTGGTCGGGTTGTTAATATCGTGGTATAGTTTATTTACAATAGTAAAAAGAGATTTTTTTGTGTATAATTACTAATATTATTAACTTTTTAAATTAAAATATGGAATCAAAAAAAATAGACTTCTTCAATAAATTATCGTTTGTTCTATTATTATTTACAATCTTCGCTTGTTTTTTCTTTTTTATTCCTTTTTCGCCAGTTACCCTAGAGGCTAGCAAGGGTTTTCTTTTGTCTGTTGGAGCCACCTTGTCTTTGTTCTTTTGGTTTGTGGCAAGACTTGGTGAAGGGAAGTTTGTTATTCCAAAAGATAAATTGGTCTTATTTGGCGGAGTGATCCCATTAATTTTTCTAGTTTCATCTTTCTTTTCTCCATCAATTCATGCCTCTTTGTTTGGAAGTGGTTTTGAGATTGGGACTTTTGGTTCCATGTTGATTCTATACATTGTCTTTTTCTTATCAGCAATTTATTTTCAATCAGAAAAAAGAGTTTGGTATTTTATTTGGTCAATCTTTTTATCCGGAGTAGTTTTGCTTTTATTCCAAACA
>DAOSXI010000063.1:0-1587 GCA_035380385.1 Minisyncoccota bacterium | reverse complement strand
TCAGAGATTGTCATCCTCCATTCCGCTTGCGCTCCATTCCGGACCACAAACTCTCGTCGCTCCAGGGTTAATCGGTATTCGCTCCGCTCATGATCCTTAACCCCACCCAGCGAACTTCGTTCGCCTCCCACCCTGGAAACAGCGGTGTTCGCTACGCTCACACCTACATAAATGAACTACCGACCGGGCTAGCTCAACATCCATCAAAAAAGAACCCATATCCGCCAAATCTCTTCCCCTTACTATTTTCACTCCCCCCCCCTTTGAGGCATGCGCTCATTTCTACCTGGCTCTTTTTTTTCGGGCAATGAATAGAGCTTATTTTTTACTTTCTCTTTTTTTGGGTATAAATTTCGCTGTGTTTACATTTCACTCGCTCTCCGCATCTGGGATTAACTGTTTATTGTTTTGTTAAACGTACCCAGTAGTCTGTTTTGTGGGAGTATTATAGTTTTATACATGATGTGAGCTGCTGGCTTTTAGTTTATTTTTTATCTCTTCTATTATGTCATTTTTAGTAGTACAGTCATTAAACAACATTCCTGGTGTCATTCGTTTTAATCTTATAATGCTAAAATTTACCGACAACAAAATTCTCCACTTAGCAAATCTTCTCAGTTTTTTGTCTTTAAGGAAAAATCTTAATCGAACGAACAAGCTCTCATAATGTACCAATAATGCATAAGAATATGCAAATGGTAAAAATAAAATTGACATCATTATCGGAAACAAAAATGTCTTAAGATTACCTGTCGTTGCAAATCCACTGAAATCAGAGTATATGTGATAACCAGAATAGAATAAATAAACAGTTCCAAATATTCCCAAGATTACATATACAATTTTACGCACTTGTTCATACTCTTTATTAGCCTCAGTGTATCCCAATATTATTGAAAATAGAATTACAAATAACATTAGAATAAATTCTGTGATGATCCCAAAAACATAGAGTCCAACAATAAATT
Source organism: Minisyncoccota bacterium (assembly GCA_035380385.1). Classification (GTDB taxonomy): domain Bacteria; phylum Patescibacteriota; class Minisyncoccia; order Phycocordibacterales; family UBA9973; genus UBA8515. The sequence continues at coordinate 619 of DAOSXI010000063.1, read as the reverse complement.
CGATGATTAAAAGGACTTTTAAATTTTCTTTTACAAGGTTCTTAAAATAATGTTCCTCTTCTAACGCTTTGTTAGAATTACTCATAATAACTAATCCAACCCCAAAAGTCCAATAAATAGTATCTTTAATTAGGTATTTATCCCACAGTTCAATTTTAAATAATCCATAAACAACTAAGACAACATATAGCATCAAGGCAAATATTGAAGTAAGTATTTTCCATGCTAAAATCGACTTAATCACTGGTAAAAATGATTTTCTAATCTTTTTCTGTGTAAATGTCCATAGAATGAAAATTATCAAATAAGAAATCAACGCTATTTCTCTGTTATTAAATGTCTTATTTAAATAATCTAATGTCATTTCTTAATTTTCAATTATTCAGATATCGCTCTTTACCTTGCAGCTAAACTCAGGGTTATTAGAAGTTACGACCAACGGGAGCAATTTGGGTTGAGAAGTCTGCAAAACTTCGTAACCTCATATCCCTTGTTATATTCCCCGAAGGGAAGTTTCAGAGTTACGAGCCAGCCCCTAAATAGAATCAGCAAATTCTTTTACTTCATCTTCAAATATCAATTCTTCTTTAGAAATTTCTTTAACTTCTCCAGGTAATTG
>DAOSXI010000062.1:0-1597 GCA_035380385.1 Minisyncoccota bacterium | reverse complement strand
ATACGCAATATAGGAGGCTCTAAAAACATTGTGATAAATAGTTTTTTTATTAATTATTATTAAATTATAATATAAAGTATGAATACAGAAAATAAAATATATAAAATAATTATTGGGGGTGTTAGCTGGTCTATTAATACTTGTGGCAACCAGTGTAATTATGGCCTCTATCCCAGACCCTCGCGAGGTGAGCGACGAAGCCAAAATTAAAAAATATTTATCTAATACAAGAGCTATGGCAGAGTTATATTTTGAAGAAAACAATAATTCATTCTATGTCTCTGAAGAAGATAATGTTTGTTATTCAGATAGTGGGATAAGATTAGGTTATGAAGAAGCTAAAGATTTAGGTGGGGACGGGGATTGTTTTACTGACTCAGATAGTTGGATCGCTTGGATTAGACTAGAAGACGACAAAAAAACAGCCTGGTGTGTTGATAGCCAGAATTCGACAGAAAAAATAAACATAGAACCAAGACCAGTTTTAAGTAAGGATGTTTTTTGCAAATCTTTTTCGATAAAAAAAGATTAGAATTCTAACCTCCGATAAACATCATTAATACAGAAAAAGCGATACCGACTAAAAATGATAAGGCGGAGTGTTTTTGGTCGTGCTCTCTTGCTTCGGGTAGTAGGTGAGATGCAGAAACGAATATTAAAACTCCGGCAACAAAGCCAAGCATTAATCCCAAAAATGAATCATTCAATTTGTTGATAATAGGATAAGCAATAAGAGCACCAATCGGCGTTGTTAAAGCGGCCACCAAAAAAGCATAAAAGAGAGCTTTCTTCTTCTTAAACCCACCTTTAATTAAAAATGAATAGGTGATAACCCCTTCAGCAAATTCATGAATAACTAAACCAACCCCCGATAAAAAACCAGTTAAAATACTTATGCTAAATGTAACAGTATAAATAATACCATCCATAAAAGAATGAATTCCTATACCTTCTATGGCAGTAAAGCCAAAAGCTAAATCTTTGTGTTTCGCTCTTTCTTTTATTAGTCTATTGCTAAAGAACATAAACAAGAATCCAGCTAAAGCCGAAAAACCCGCATATTTATTTTTAGCAAAAGCTTGGGGTAAGGCTAAAATAAGAGGGGAGGTGATCAAAACTCCAGCGGCAAAACACATAAAATAATTTTTGAGTCGGTCTGTCCACTTTTTATTTTGAGAAACAACCAAAATCCCGACACTATTAAAGATAGCTGAAATTATTGCAAAGACTAAGATCCAAAGAAAAGTTGTCATTTTTAATATTAATTATTTCTAATATTTCTACTCTTTTATTATAACCTACCTGTCAAGATTATTTATAATTTGAGCCTATTGCCTAAGACAATAATATGTGTTATCTTAGAGAAAAAATAAAAATATGAAAAAAATTATTATTTTGGCCATTGCTATAATTTTAGCTTTAGCCATCCCGTATTGCACAGGGGGAGAAGATTTGTTCTCCATTTTGCCTTGGGGCGATACGGAAGAAATAGAATTGTAAGTCCGCTAGTGCGGACTTTTTTAATTCCTTAACGATCTATTTTTTCCTTGAAAGATTGCTTTTTGGTATGTAGGATAATTGTTTAAGATTTCCCCCA
>DAOSXI010000061.1:0-1633 GCA_035380385.1 Minisyncoccota bacterium | reverse complement strand
GTCTGATTCAAATATAATACTTCCATCTAAGATGTCTGTCGTCAAAGAGGAAGGAAATAAAGGAATTTATGAAATAGATGGCCTTCACCCAGGTTATGGATTTACTCTAGGAAACTCTCTTAGAAGGATAATTTTATCTTCTCTAGAAGGAGCAGCTATTACTTCTCTTAAAATAGATGGAGTTTCGCATGAATTTTCTTCTATAGATGGAGTTAAAGAAGATGTTATCACAATACTTTTACACCTTAAACAGATACGATTTCGTCTAAACTCAGAAGAACCACAAGTTGTAAATCTAGATGTTAAGGGCCCTAAAGTAATTACCGCCTCTGATATTAAAACTGGAGGTCAAGTAGAAGTTCTTAATGGAGATTTGTATATAGCAGAAATTACAACAAAAACTAGCCTTAAAATAGAGATGACTATTGAAAGAGGCATGGGCTTCCGACCAAAAGATATATATCAAAAAACAAAAAATGAAGTTGGAATAATTACCCTAGACGCTATCTTCACTCCAATCAGAAGAGTTTCTTATGAAGTGGAAAACATGAGAGTTGGAGATAACACAAATTACAACAGATTAAAAATGGTTATTGAAACCGATGGAACATTAACTCCAAGAGAAGCTTTAGAGAAATCTATAATCATTATGGTAGAACAATTACAGTCTATTTTAGGTTATGTTGTTGAAATAAAAACTAAAAAAGAAGAAAAGAAAGAAGAAAAAGATAAAGAGTCAGAGGTGGAAGATAAAGAAGAAAAGAAGGAAGATAAAACTAAAAAAGACGCCAATGAATATACTGACTTTTTAAAAACAAGAATAGATACCCTCGGCCTTTCAACCAGGACGTTAAATGCTTTATCAGAAGCAAATGTCAGAACAATCGGCGGGATTGCTAGAAAGAAACAAGAAGATTTATTAGAAATAGATGGTATTGGAGAGAAAGGAATACAAGAAATTAAGAAAATGCTAGGTGAGTATGGCATTACCTTAAAGTAGTAATTAAAAATTAGATTTTAAAAATATATGCGACATCATAATAATGTAAGAAAATTTGGCAGAAATAAAAATCAGAGAAACGCTTTGATGAAGGGTCTTATGTTGTCTCTTATAGCTCACGGTAAAATAGAAACAACCGAAGCGAAAGCCAAAGAGCTAAGACCAATGATAGAAAAGCTAATAACTAAAGCCAATGTTGGCACTCTAGCTTCTAATCGTTTGGTAATTTCTCGTTTATATAATTTAAAAAGTGAGGCTAACAAGTTAATTAATGAAATTGCTCCAAAATATAAAGGAAGAAATGGAGGATATACTAGAATCACCAAACTACCTCGTCGAACAGGAGATGCTAGTAAAATGGCAATAATAGAATTTATTTAATATTATGACTACTAATTACACAATAGACGCAGAAGGAAAAATACTAGGACGCATTGCAAGTGAAGCGGCCAAAAGCTTAATGGGTAAAAAATTAGCCGATTATACCCCAAATAAAGTTGCTGAAGTTAAAGTAACGATTATTAATGCAAGTAAAACAAAAATGTCACTAGACCGTAGAGAAAAAACACTACACGAAAATTATTCTGGTTATCCTGGAGGCTTAAAATTTAGAAACAATCAAGATATTATAGA
>DAOSXI010000060.1:0-1661 GCA_035380385.1 Minisyncoccota bacterium | reverse complement strand
CCAACTATCAGATCTTTTATGTCTTTTGATATTGAAATAACTGGAATTAAAGATATTACACCGGTCCCTCACAATGGACCAAAACCTAAGAAGCCAAGAAGAGTATAAAAAATTATGAAAACAGTTCAAAAATATAAAATTTGTAGAAGGTTAGGTTCGGGGGTTTATGAAAAATGTCAAAATCCTAAATTTGTGGCGTCAGAAACTAGACACGCTAAAGCAAAAAGAGGTAAAAGACCAAAGCCTCTATCTGGTTACGGTCAGCAATTAGTTGAAAAGCAGAAAGTTCGTTTTATGTATGGAGTCAGCGAAACTCAATTTGCTAATTATGTTAAAAAAGCTGTTGCCAATAAAGAAAGACCCTCAGCTGAATATCTATTTGAGTTACTAGAAAATAGATTAGATAATACGGTTTATCGTTTGGGGCTAGCTAATTCTAGAAGGCTTTCTAGACAGATGGTTTCTCATGGACATATTACCGTTAATGGTAAAAAGATAAATGTGGCTTCTCATAATTTGAGAGAAGGAGATGTCGTTGCCGTCAGGGAAGGAAGCAAAAAAAGCGTTCTTTTCGCAGATATGGCGACTAAGCTAAAGGACTACAATTGTCCTAATTGGCTAACTTTTAATATTGATAGTTTATCTGGAAAAGTTCAAGGTAAACCTAAAAACATAGAGGGCTTCATTGATATTAATACCGTTTTGGAGTTCTATAGTCGTTAAAAGTATTGAATAGGTCATTTTTTATAAATAATTAATAAAGGCTTTAAGCCTTACAAAACAATAAAACTATGTCTGATTCAAATATAATACTTCCATCTAAAATGTCTGTCGTTAAAGAGGAAGGAAATAAAGGAATTTATGAAATAGATGGCCTTCACCCGGGTTACGGATTTACTCTAGGAAACTCTCTTAGGAGGATAATTTTATCTTCTCTAGAGGGAGCAGCCATTACTTCTCTTAAAATAGATGGGGTTTCGCATGAGTTCTCCTCTATAGATGGGGTTAAAGAAGATGTTATTACAATACTTTTACATCTTAAACAAATAAGATTTCGTTTAAACTCAGAAGAACCACAAGTTGTAAATCTAGATGTTAAGGGTCCTAAAATAATTACTGCCTCTGATATTAAAACGGGGGGTCAAGTAGAAGTCCTTAATGGAGATTTATATATTGCAGAAATTACAACAAAAACAAGCCTTAAAATAGAGATGACTATTGAAAAAGGTATGGGCTTCCGACCAAAAGACACATATCAGAAAACAAAAAATGAAGTTGGAATAATTACTCTAGATGCTATCTTCACTCCAATAAGAAGGGTCTCTTATGAAGTAGAAAATATGAGAGTGGGAGATAATACAAATTACAATAGACTAAAGATGGTTATAGAAACAGATGGAACACTGACTCCTAGAGAGGCCTTAGAGAAATCTATAATCATTATGGTAGAACAATTACAATCTATCTTAGGTTATGTTGTTGAAATAAGGACTAGAAAAGAAGAAAAGGAAGAAGAAAAAGATGAAGAGCCTGAGGTTGAAGACAAAGAAGAAAAGAAAGAAGATAAAACTAAAAAAGATGCAAATGAATATACTGACTTCTTAAAGACAAGAATAGACACCCTTGGCCTTTCAACTAGAACATTAAATGCTTTATCAGAA
>DAOSXI010000059.1:0-1749 GCA_035380385.1 Minisyncoccota bacterium | reverse complement strand
ATCATTGCTGTAAAATCTCCAATTAAGATAATTATTTGGTGTCCAGCCTTTTGAAACTCGGCCATTTTTTTAATAGGGATAAAGTGCCCAAGGTGTAAAGTTGGTCCAGTTGGATCAATTCCTAGATATAATGTGAGTTTTTTACCAGATTTTAGTTTAGACTCTAAAAACTCTACTGATGGATAAATAGCCGATATTCCCCTTTTTAATAATTCTTCCTGTTTATTTTCCATGTGTTATATTTTAACATATTAAATAAAATTGTGATATTATTTAAAATATGAGAAAAAATAAAAAGAAACAGAAGAAATCTTGGTTTAAGTCGCTTTTAATGCTTGGATTGGGTCTTTTTTTTGTTCTAACTGGTTTTTTTATAATCTGGGTTAGTAATTTGAAAATTCCAGACTTCAAACAGTTTGATGAGAGAAAAGTTGAAAGCTCAACTAAAATATATGATCGGACGGGAGAAATTTTACTTTATGATGTTCATCGTGATATTAAGAGAACGATTATTCCTTTTGAGGAGATGGGAGAAAACATAACTAAAGCAACAGTTGCTATTGAGGACTCTGAGTTTTATAACCACAAAGGAATTAGAATTAGCTCTATTATAAGAGCAACAATCTGGGCCAAATTAACCGGCCGAAAAATTCAGGGTGGTTCAACTATTACACAACAGGTTATAAAAAACACTCTTTTAACATCAGAGGTTTCACTTGCTAGAAAAATAAAAGAGTGGATGCTAGCTATAAAATTAGAGCAAAATATGGATAAAAATGATATTTTAGCTTTATATTTAAACGAGGCTCCTTATGGAGGAAATATTTATGGAATAAAAGAAGCAACAAAATATTTCTTTGCTAAAAATCCAATAGATTTAACCTTGGCTGAGTCAGCTTATATGGCGGCGATTCCAAATGGTCCAACTTATTATTCCCCTTATGGAAAAAATAAAGACAAATTAGATGGGCGAAAAAACTTAGTCCTTTCTAGGATGCTAGAAGTTGGTTTGATTAATGAAAATGAATACCAAGAAGCCAAGGAAGAAAAAGTTGTTTTCTTACCCCAGCAAAAAGGTGGTATTTTAGCCCCACATTTTGTTTTTTATGTTAAAGATTACTTAGAAAATAAATATGGTCAAAATACACTAGAAGAAGGTGGTTTAAAAGTTATTACAACAATTGATTATGAGTTACAAGAAAAGATTGAGAAAATAGTCTTAGAAAAATCTAAAGAAAACGAACTAAACTGGGGTGGAAAAAACGCAGCATCTGTTGTAATTGATCCTAAAACAGGTCAAATACTTGCTATGGTTGGTTCAAGAGATTATTTTGATAGAGAAATAGATGGTAATTTCAATGTGGCCACAGCTAAAAGACAACCTGGTTCTTCTTTTAAACCAATTGTTTATGCTCTTGCTTTTGAAAAAGGTTACACCGACCAAACACACTTATTTGATGTTAGAACAGAGTTTAATTCCTCTTGTGATCCATCTGGAATATCAGACAGAGAGGATTGTTATACCCCAGACAACTGGAATAATGCTTTTGTTGGCCCGGTATCTTTAAGAAACGCATTAGCTCAATCAATAAACATTGTGGCAGTTAAATTGCTTTATCTAGTTGGAATTTCTGATTCAATTAAAATGGCTCAAAACCTAGGAATTACGACACTAAAAAATGACCCTAATTTATATGGTTTATCATTAGTGATTGGTGGTGGAGAAACAACCTTACTTGATATGACTTC
>DAOSXI010000058.1:0-1805 GCA_035380385.1 Minisyncoccota bacterium | reverse complement strand
CAGGAAAAACTAAGTTGGCCGACGGTAGCTATAGTGGCTGGGCTGTTGGTGACCGAGCCTTTTGGAATGGAATTTCGTGGCAAAACTGGAAAAAAAATCAACCGCAACCTATTAAAAAACGAGGAGTGCTTCAATTACAAGAGGATTATTCTGTAGCCGCTAAAGAAATATTAGCAACATTACCAAAAATTATGCCAATGATTGGTGAACTAGACTACTGCATCCCCGGACCAAACCCTAACTGGCAATTAATCACAGGAGGAAACTCGGAACCATTTTTTGAAATTATCTCTTCTATAAACTCTGACTATTCTTCGGGTGGCACCCTTGTTCAAAAAGAGGCCGAATATTATTTTCCGCAAGAAGGTCAAGAGCTTTATAATAACTACCAAAATGTCTTTCGCGATCTAGATAAAAACTTAACAGATTTCTGGAACTCAAAAGTAACACAGACATTTAAATGGGCAGAGATGAAAGCGTTTTCTTATGTCACTGGGCTTAAAAAAGATGAGAACAAAGAGAAAGTGGAAGAGCAAGCTAGTTTAATTATAAGTGACACGGCAAAAGCTATCTCTACTTTTACGACCAGTTATGCTGAAATCATAGATAAATACTATGGTAAGAATAGTTCCTTCTGGAGAGAATTTAACGCCAGAGAAGATACCGCTGTTTTAACAAAAAATCCTGGCTATTTACCCATGATCTCTGCTGGTTCAAAAATTACAGGGAACATTTTTGCCTATAACGACGAAGTCACAGAATTAACAGAGGTTTACAAAAAAGAAATCATTAACGCGGAAGCCAATGTTTATAAACTGAATGAAATTAAAAATGAAGTCAGTAAAATAGTTGTCGCAGCTCAAAACCGCCGAGCAAACAAAATGATTGAAAAAATTAAAGAAGAGGAAGGCTTAACAAATTTCACTATTCAAGATTTTGAAGAAAGATACAAAGACTGTTTGGCCCAAGAAAATATTAATTATTATGACGATTTAGAGATAATGTCAGGAGCAGAAAATGATGCCGAGAGGTGTAGTGATGGAATTGATAATGATGGTGATGGGTTTATAGATATGAATGACATGGATTGTAATAATGTTAGAAAAAACTCTAACAACAACTTCAACCCAGAAGATGGTTTTGGGTCTGGGGCAGAACTAGGGTCCTACCGCGGAGGGTACAACACCTTAACTAACGAGCCCACCTACGAAGGGGGAGTAGAAAACACAGACAAACCATTAGATTTCGATGGCCATTTATACGATCCAATATGTGGTAATCTTGAACAAAAGTGTGTTGTTGGAGAAATGGAGAACCTTGAGGATGACGAATTTATCTCTTCTTGGGAGTGTCACTCTAGTATTGACCCTGGAAATTTTATACCTTGTCGTAGCGCTTTGGGAACAATAACAGAGTCAAAGATGCTGGAGGCAACCCAAACATTCATAAATGACTTAAAAGATAAGGAGGTTAACTGGAACGCTCTTGAATACGTGAAAGAATATTACAACCAGAAATCAAGTGATTTAGCCAATGAAGGAAAGAGATTGCCTCAAGGCGAAATCTGGTTAACAACAACAATAGATTGGCTTTTAGGGATAAGAACGCAAGTAGAAAGGGTCGTATCTGCAGCTGGAGGTTTAATTTCTCTGGTCACGGGAGTGTTGGGGTTCGTTGATTCTATTAAAGCAATAGTAGCCTTAATATAGTATTTATGAAAAATAAAACAGCAAAAACAAAAATAATAATCCTATCCATCATCGCAATTTTGGTAATTTTACTTGTTGGCTTTTTGGTTTATAGAA
>DAOSXI010000057.1:0-1877 GCA_035380385.1 Minisyncoccota bacterium | reverse complement strand
GCTTTCAGGAAGATGGTACTTGTGTTCCGGTGACTGTTATTTCAGCAGGTCCTTTAGTCGTGACTCAGGTTAAAAATCCTGATGTTGATGGCTATACTGCTGTGCAAGTCGCCTACGAAGAACAAAAAGAAAACCGAGCAACAAAAGCTCACTTGGGGCATGTTTCAGCTAGGGCTGGAAAAGAAGAGGGAATAAATAAAGCCTATAAGCACCTAAGAGAGTTCAGAGATATTGAAGAAATAAAAGAAGGAGATGTAATCAGTGTTAATGTCTTTAAGGAGGGAGATATTGTTACCGTATCTGGTATTTCAAAGAGTAAAGGTTTCCAGGGTGTTGTCAAAAGACATAATTTTGCCGGCGGTCCAAGGACCCACGGTCAAAAACACTCAGAGAGAGAGCCTGGATCTATCGGTGGAGGCCTAAGGAATAGAGTTCCTAAGGGAATGAGAATGGCTGGCCGAATGGGGGGAGATAGAATAACAATAAAAAATCTTGAAGTGGTCGGAGTTGATAATACTAATAACCAGTTATTGATTAAGGGGGCTATTCCTGGTCGTCGAGGTACGCTGGTAGAAGTAATTGGATAATTTTATGGCAACAAAAGAAAATACAACAAAAGATAAAAAAGTACCAGCTGAAAAGAAGGTCAAAGAAGTTTCTAAAAAGCTAGAGGCTGAAGTTTATAATCAGAAAGGAAAAGCTGTCGGAAAATTATCATTGCCAGATGAAATATTTGGTTTGAAGTGGAATGCTGACCTTGTTCATCAGGTGGTGGTAGCCATGCAAGCTAACGCTAGAATTCCTGTGGCTCACACCAAGACTAGAGGAGAAGTTAGTGGAACTGGTAAAAAACCTTGGAGGCAAAAAGGAACAGGCCGAGCTCGTCACGGATCAAAGAGATCACCTATTTGGGTTGGTGGAGGAGTGGCCCATGGACCTCGCAATGAAAAGGATTATAAACAAAAGATAAACAAGAAGATGAAAGTTAAAGCACTCTTTACTGTTTTGTCTGAAAAGTTTAAGAAGGGTCAAATTCTTTTCCTAGAAGAATTAAACTTAAAAGAAATTAAAACAAAAGAGGCTTCTTCTGTCATTAAAGATTTAAGTTCTGTTGTTGGTTTTGAAAAAATTTACGGATCTAAAAAGCCAAACTTGTTTATGACGGTTCCAGCTAAAAATGAGATATTGAAAAAAAGTTTTTCTAATATCAAAAACATAGAAATAGACGAAGTTAAAAATCTTAATCCCGTAGATTTGCTTAACTTTAAGTATATTATTATCTCACAGCCTAAAGAAAGTATTGCTTTTTTGGGTGGTAAAATAGAAAAGAAATAATATGGCAACAACAACCAAAAAAAATAAAGCTGAAAAGAAAGATGAGGTTAATGACAAAAAAACTAAGACTCATCCTTTGATTAAGAAAGCTAGGATAACAGAAAAAAGCGCTCTTTATGCTGAGAAAGGGATATATACTTTTGATGTTCCCAAAAATGCCAATAAGAATGAGATAAAGAAAGCTATCAAGGAAGTTTATGGAGTTAGTCCAGTTAAAGTTTCAATGACTCAAATAGCTGACAAAACCGTAACGCGAAAAGGAAAGAAAGGAGTTAAACAAGGGGGTAAAAAAGCTGTCGTCCACTTGAAGAAAGGAGATAAAATAACATTTGCTTAATATGAAAAAATATAAACCTACAAGTCCATCAAGACGCCACCAAACAACCGTTACTTATCGTGGGGTTTTGACCAAGAAAAAACCAGAAAAGTCTTTAACTAAAGGCTTTAAAAGATCAGTTGGACGAAATAATCAAGGCCGGATAACAACCCGTCATAAGGGGGGTGGGCACAAAAGACTTTATCGCGAGGTAGACTTTATGTAT
>DAOSXI010000056.1:0-1884 GCA_035380385.1 Minisyncoccota bacterium | reverse complement strand
TTACTGGCTAAATACTTATTTTCGTAAGCTGTAAACTAAAATATTTCTCTCTTAACGAATTGTAAATAAAGATTACCAATATGGAAACTAAAGACCTGCAAAACTCTGAACATGTTCAAGATGAACAGAAAAACAATGTTAATGATACATCTGGGATGAATAATGAGCCTGAAGAAGTTATTCCGACTGAAAATTCTGGTGATGAACCCCAAAAAGAAGATAAAGAGCCGGAAGAAAAACAGGTAGCTTCTGAAGCTTCTTCTGAGGATGAGTTCACGAAAGACGAAGAAGAAATGGAGGAAGTTGGAGATAGTAATTCTCAGTTGAGTAATTATAAATTAGATGTTGATTATAATAAATATAGTAGGGAGGATTTAGTTTCAGAGTTAAAAAACCTTATAGAAACTAAGCCAATTAATGATATAAGAAGAGAAGTTGAGGCAATTAAATCAAGTTTTTATAAAAAACAAAAGGCATTAAACGAACAAAAACGAAAAGAATTTTTAAATACCGGAGGCAATATTGATGATTTTATTGCGGATGAAGATAGTGTAGAAGTTGAATTAAAAGATTTATTCAAACGTTACAGAAGATATAAAGCGGAGTACAACAGGGAGTTAGAGAAAGATAAATTTGGCAACCTTGAAAGAAAATATGCAATAATTGAAGAATTAAAGGAACTAGTTAATAAGGATGAGTCTCTTGGCGATACTTTCAATACGTTCAGAGAATTGCAACGAAAATGGAAAGAGACAGGGCCTGTCCCTCAACAGAAACTTAAGGATTTATGGAGCACTTATCATCACCATGTAGAGAAGTTTTACGATTATGTAAACATAAATAAAGAGTTACGCGATTTAGACCTTAAGAAAAACCTTGAAATTAAAACAGAATTATGTGAGAAAGCAGAGAAGCTTTTAGAAGAAAACTCGGTTGTAGCAGCTTTTAAAGCCTTGCAAAAATTGCATAACCAGTGGCGTGAAGTTGGCCCAGTGCCTAACAACGACAAAGAATCTGTTTGGGAAAGGTTTAAAGAAGCTACTCGTTTAATTAACAAAAAGCATCAGGATTATTTCAAAAACCTAAAAGATAATCAAAAAGATAATTTAGCAAGAAAAGAACAGTTATGTGAACTGGCAGAGCAAATTGCCTCAATGGAACTTGGTTCGCACAAGGAGTGGACAGAACAGACGGAAGCTATATTAAATCTGCAAAAAGATTGGAGAACCATAGGTTTCGCCCCTAAAAAGGACAATAATAGAATCTATAACCGTTTTAGGAATGCCTGTGACAAATTTTTTGGGCATAAGCGGGATTTCTATGCCCAAAATAAAGAACTGCAGGATGATAATCTAAAACTTAAAATTGAAATTTGCGAAAAGGCTGAGTCTATGCAGGAAAGTACAGACTGGAAAAAAACTACCAATGATTTAATTAATCTTCAGAAACAATGGAAGGGAATAGGGCCTGTATCGCGCAAACAATCGGATAAAGTTTGGAAGAGGTTTCGTGCTGCATGTGATTATTTCTTTAACCGGAAATCACAATATTACGGGAATATTGAACAAGAATACGAACAAAACCTTAAGAAAAAGAAAGAAATAATTGAGCAGGTTAAAAATTACAAGATTTTGGATGACCCTAAAGAGAATTTCGATACCCTGAAAAAAATACAAGAAGATTTTATGGCTATAGGTTTTGTTCCGTATAAGCAAAAAGATAAAATTCAAAATGAGTTTAATGAGGCTATAAATAAGATCTTTGAAAAGTTAGAATTGGACGAAGGAGAGATGAAGTTATTAAAATTTCAAACCAAACTAGAATCAATTCAACATAAACCAAAGTCGGTAGTAAAAATAAGGCACGAGCGCGAGAAATGTTTTA
>DAOSXI010000055.1:0-2033 GCA_035380385.1 Minisyncoccota bacterium | reverse complement strand
CCACGCTCAACGGCTAATTCGTGAGATCGTCTAATCGCTTCTTTGGCTTTAGTTGTAAAATTGTTAAATGGTGGCATAAATTTAATTCTATCTTATTTATCTCTTAAAATGAAGACCTTAATCTTTTCCTGTTATTTTATTATATATAATATTTAGCTTAAAAAGTCTAATCGGATCTTATCCAGGGCTGATACTTTTGGAAGATATTATTTAAAACCCTTATTAGTTTATCTAAATCTCTCTTTTTAGTTTGTCGGCCCAGCGTTATACGAAGTGACCCAACTTTTTCATCTTTGCTAATTAGTCTTCCATAAATAGATTCTAAAACATGCGAGGAACCTGTTCGGCCACTTTTACAATCACTTCTCTCTGAAACAAATATACCCTTAGCCCCTAATTCTAAAACTAACAACTCGCTACTTATTCCAAATATAGACACATTAATATTATTAGCCAACCTCTTTTCTCTATCTCCGTTTAAAATAATCTTAAATGAATATTCCTCTGTTAATTTTAAAATTTTATCTATGGCATAATCTCTTAAACCAATCAATCTATTTGTCTCTTTCTCTTTAATTTGCTCTGTCTTTCTTAAAGCCTCTGCAAGACCAGCAATCAAAGCTGTATTTTCAGTCCCCGACCTTAAGCCAAACTCTTGACCACCCCCCTGATACAAGGGCTCTAGCTTGATGCCTCTTTTTTTATACAGAACGCCAACACCCTTAGGTCCATATATCTTTGAACCATTAAATGTCATCAAGTCTATGCCAAGTTTTTCAACATTTTTGGTAAATAAATAGTTCATAGCCTGACAAGCATCAGTATGGAAAACGGGGTAAATATTATTTTTAGAATTATTTTTTTTGAAATATCTAATTTCTTTAGCCACCTCTTTTATCGGTTCAATTGTCCCTATTTCATTATTGGCATACATTATAGAAACCAAGACGGTATTAGGTTTTATATAATCTCTAATCTCTTTGGGATCTATAACCCCATTTTTTCCAACTGATAAATAACTAGCTTCTACAAGACCTTTACTTTCAAGCCATTTGATATTCTCTAAAACAGCTGGATGCTCAATCTTTGTTGTTATAACATGGGGAACAATATTTTTATTTTCTCTTCTGAAAAAATTAATTGTGCCCAAAATAGCCAAAGCATCACTTTCTGTCCCACTCCCCGTAAAAATTATCTCATTGGGGTGAGCCCCAATAATTTCAGCTATCTCTCCCCTAGATTTTTCTATTAAATTTCTAGCCTTCTTACCTTCTCCAAATATAGAACTGGGGTTGCTATAAATTGACCTATTAATTAAAGATATTTTTTGAGAGACTTCTTTATCTAGAGGCGTAGCTCCAGCATGGTCTAAGTATATTTTTCTTTTTGAAAACATTTTCATATTATAAATAATATCACATTCGGGGTTTGTAAAAAACGGCCTGTTGGTATATACTACTTCAAGCTAGAAACTATATACTTTTAGGTCTTATAGTTGATAAATTATTATTAAAAATCTTCTCCCTTTAAATAAAAGGAAAGTTCTTATTTTTTTATGACAATCAATATCCTATTTTATATTTTGTCTTTTTTTATAGCCATAATTCTGTGCTGGATTCTTATTATTGAAATCAGACTAAAAAGAATATTCTCTGGATTCAAAGCTAAAAATATGGAGAATTTAATTGCTGAATTAACTAAAAAGACTAAAGAACTAGAGGAAGAAAGAAAAAAGACCGAGCTACAAATAACTTCAATTGACAAAAAATTAGCTCAATCAATCCGCAATATAGAAACTGTTCGTTTCAACCCATTCCCTGAAGTTGGAGGAAATCAAAGTTTTGCAATGTCACTCTTAAACGATGAGGGTAATGGGGTGGTTGTATCTAGTCTTTACTCTAGAGACAGAACAAGCTTGTTCGCTAAACCAATTAAAGCTGGTCAATCTGAATTTGAATTAACTAAAGAAGAAAAAAGTGTTTTAAAAAAATCAATCAAATAATTATAGGGTCCCATCGTCGCAGGTACCAGAG
>DAOSXI010000054.1:0-2094 GCA_035380385.1 Minisyncoccota bacterium | reverse complement strand
AAATAATATGGCTGATAAAAAAGAAGCAAAAGAAGAAGATACAGATAAAAAGTTTTTAATTGAAATAATCTTAGTTATTGGGGCTGTTTTTATAATCTGGCTAATCAGTGGTGGCTATAAAGAAGAAGAGAAAAATGAACCTTTTATAGTCCCCTACACTGACCCTGTTCACGGGGGAAAAGTTTTTGGAACAGAAAATTTAATTTTAAGACCAGATAATTCGGAATAGACTAACCCCACAAGCCACAGAAACATTAAGAGATTCTTTCTGCCCTCGCATCGGGATCTCAGCTATTTTGTCACATTTTTTTAGAATATTTTTATCTAAACCGCCAACTTCTGGTCCTAGAATAAAGGCTGTTTTATTTTTAATTTTTATTTTTCGATAATCTGTTGATTTTTTATCTTGCTCAATAGCTATAATTAAATAATCTTCTTTTTTTAGCTGGTTAATTAAAAGACTTAGACTTTTTTTATATTCCCAAGGAATCCAAGTTTCAGCCCCGAGAGCACTTTTAGCAATGTCTTTTTGAACTCGACCAAATTTATCATTTGGCCTAGGGGTGTATCCCGTTAAATATATTTTTGATATTCCAACAGCGTCGGCTGTCCTAAAAATTGCTCCGACATTAATAGCCGATCGGATGTTTGGTAGAACTAAAATAAAATCTTTCTTTGGTTTTGTTTTTTTGTCTTTCATTTTACTAAAACATTATAATACATAAATAATTTTATTCTAAATTAGACAAAGTTAATTTTTTGTGTTATATTAGGGAAAACTAAAACATTATAATATGAAAAAAAGAAACATCTTAGTCTCGTTTGATGGTGTACTTTTCCAAACGAGACACCTTATCTCTGGTTACATGAACTGGAGATACGGACTGGAAACCAACCCAGAAGATTGGGAGACTGGACAGCCATTTGAGGAAATTCTTAACTCCATAAGACCCGACAGACCGATCGGTCGGAAAAAAGTCTATTCAGACTACATAAGGGGATTCTTCCCTCACCACAAAGGAAGAGACTTTGATTTGTTTTGTGGAGCCAAAGAAGCCTTAAAAAATTTATTTTCTTGTTATAATCTTTTCCTGGTTACAGAAAGGGCTAGAAGCGAGAAGATGTTCATAGAAAATCTTCTAAAGAGGAACGGGGTAGCTAGTTACTTCGCGGGAATCCACTGTGCTGGAAGTTATTTTCCTAGCGAAGAAAAAGATGATTTCAAGACATCCTTCTTATCATCCTTAGTGGGATACAATATGGGTTATATAGACAAAGAGAAAAAAGAGGTTGAAAAATCTCTTGGGAAGGTCTTTGTTCCCGTCTTGTTCTGCCCGGAAGAGAAAGACAGGGTGGTAAGTTTTGAAAAATATGAAAGAGCCAGAGATTGGGAAAAAATCTCCGAACTCTTTCTTTTTAAAAACAGAGAATAACAAACACCAGAAATTAATTCTGGTGTTTTTATGATATCCGCTTGTAGAATCAGAGAACGATGCAGAATTTGGCTATTATCACAGAAGGGTGTATAATGAAAGCAACAAAAAGATCATTTTTAAATTTATATATTATGAAAAGTTGGTGTGACTATGATCTCTCCCCCAAAAGGGAGAAAAAGAGCCAGCATAGATTTTTAAAAAGAGCCGGATTTACTGATTGTCACCATCTAAAACCATGCCAAAGGGGAGGACAAAGTATTTCGTCAAATTTGTTAGAAATGGATGCGTACAGGCACGATGCTTGGCATTTATTTTTTAATAATATGACCCTGGATGAAATAATTATTATTCTCTCCAGGTCAAGGTTTAAAAACACGCAGTCTATAATACCTAGCTTCTACGATAAAGTAGAAATAGATGAATATAGAAACAATGCATGGTTTTTATTATTTGGAGATAAGAGTGTGGAGAAAATAATCCGGCTGTTAACGAGAGTAAGAAGGTTTAAGAATTATCAATCTCTTAGACTTCTTATTCATGAAGTAGCATAAAGTTCCTCGTAATAATTTTACGGGGGGCTTTTTTGTATATTAGTCTTTACCTGCTCGGGGGGTCGGTCAGGAATAATTTTCTCGCCGTCGCTCGAAAATTTTCACGA
>DAOSXI010000053.1:0-2133 GCA_035380385.1 Minisyncoccota bacterium | reverse complement strand
AATATGGGTGTGGTGGGCTCGGAATTTTCGCGACCTCATCGAGTCTGATGACCGAAAGAGCGAGAAGACCCGGCTCGCTGTTTTCTGTGGTCAGAAAACATTGCTCCGCCTCACAAAAGCGAAAAAGAGCAAAGAAGTTTGCTCTTTTTAGGCTCACGCTTTTGTGCCCCCGCGAGGAATCGAACCTCGAATAACGGCTTAGAAGTCCGCAGTTATATCCATTTAACTACAGGGGCTTGGTGCGCGATGAGGGACTTGAACCCCCGACCTTTCCGGTGTAAACGGATTGCTCTACCAACTGAGCTAATCGCGCAAATTAAACAAAACATCTCTGTAGCAGAATCATATCATATTTTTAGAAAAATTCAATAAATATGCTAATATAGCCTTATGAACATAAAGATTTTATATGAAGATAAAAACTTGCTCGTCTTAAATAAACCAGCCGGAATCACCGTTCATGCTGATGGAAAAAATAAAGATAAGACAATTGCTGACTGGCTTGTTGCTAAATATCCAAAGATTAAAAATGTTGGAGAACCTTTTTTGATAGAAAGGCCTGGGGGGAGGGTAGAAAAAATTGAAAGACCTGGCATTGTTCACCGCTTAGACAAAGAGACTTCTGGTGCTTTAGTTGTCGCAAAAGATCAAAAGACCTTTCATTTCTTAAAAGAACAATTTCAAAATCACCAAGTTCAAAAAGCATATAGGGCTTTTGTTTATGGAAGTGTTTCGGAGCCTAAAGCCTCACTAGCTACAAACAGGAGGGGAATTATAAATGCTCCAATCGGTCGTTCACCTAAAAGTTTTGGAGCTTTTACGGCTGGTCGCGGAGCCAAAGAGCCAATTAAAGAATCTATCACGGAGTATATTATTTTAGATAAATTTTCTATAGTAAACGAAGAAAGTAAACAAAAAGAAGATTACACCTATATAGAGGCATATCCCAAAACAGGACGAACACATCAAATAAGAGTGCACATGAGATTTATCAATCACCCCGTTGTCTCAGACCCTATTTATAGAGGCAAAAAAGAAAAAGCTTTGGGTTTTGATAGATTAGCCTTACACGCCACCTCAATATCTTTAAATATGCCAAACGGAGAAAGAAAAACAATTTCTGCTCCATTGCCGACAGATTTCAAAAAAGCTATTAAAACAAACAATTTAAAGGATTAATATCAAATTACCCAAATTGAGTAGTCCGACTACTCAATTTTTGGTTTTCAGTTCTCGGTAGTAGTATATTACCTAAGGAAATTACTCAAGACGAAACTTTATAAGGTTAGAAAAATAAAACAGGCTATTTTTGAAGTAGTTTTTTGTTTTTTCTAAAATATTATACAAAAATAACAGACAGATTGCATAAAAAACCTTTATATGCTAAAGTAATTGCCATGGAAATAACAACAGAAAAATTTACACCAGTCGCCACAGAAAGCAGAAAAAAGCTAGATTTTAAGGCTGGAGATACGGTGAAAGTTTGGAATAAAATATTAGAAAAAGGCAAAATTAGACTTCAAGCTTTTGAGGGTTTGGTTTTAAGTCGCAAACATGGTTTTGAGCCAGGAGCCACCTTCACTGTTAGAAAAGTTGCATCAGGGGTTGGAGTAGAAAGAACTTTTCCTTTATATTCTCCTAGTATAGAAAGAATAGAAATTTTGAAAAAATCTAAAACTCGCCGAAGCAAACTATACTTTATTAGAGACAAGGCAGTCAAAGAAGTTAGAAAGAGATTAAAGAGTATTACTTTAGCTAAAGAAGTACCCGAAGAAAAAGAAGAAGAAAAAGTAGAAGATATAGAAAAAAAGGAAGAAATAGTAAAAGAAGAAGCGGAAACAAAAACAGAAGAACAGGTTAAAGATACGAACGAAGATGTAGCTGAAGAAGTAAACAAAGAATAACAAAATTAAAAAACACACCACCGGTGTGTTTTTTAGTAGAAAAAATTATAAAAATATACTATAATTTTTTTACTAAGCGCAGGTGTTGAAACTGGTAGACAAGCATCCTTGAGGTGGATGTGCTCTCACGAGCATGGAGGTTCAAGTCCTCTCCTGCGCACAAAAGCGAAGCTTTTGTGCAAAAAAGAAGTGATGTTATCACTTCTTTTTTAAGGAGAGGACTTGAAAG
>DAOSXI010000052.1:0-2169 GCA_035380385.1 Minisyncoccota bacterium | reverse complement strand
TGAAGTGCGATTTTGTTTCTGTGTCTGTCGTTGGTAACGAAGTTCCCCATTTCCACGTCCATTTAATTCCTCGCTATAATAAAAAAGATAAGTTTAAAGAATATCCCTCAAAAGAGTATAAAGCTAAAGAAGCCGAAAAAATCCTAACCCTTCTTAAAACAAAATAATTATTGGGTGAAAAGAAAATTACATTAACAAACGGTCGTTTGTTAATGTAATTTTTTAGACGAGAAGATTATGTGTCCTTTCCCAACATACCTTCTTCCCACATGTCGGACATGTGGGAAGATTTTTTTATTTTAAAACGCGGAGACCAGGGAGCATACCTTTAGATAAGAAGTCTAAGCTAGCCCCACCGCCAGTGGAGAGAAAGCTTATTTTATCTCCAATTTTTAATTTAGTAACCAAAGCAATAGTATCCCCTCCTCCCACAATACTTGTGGCTTTACTCTTAGCTATAGCTTTCAATAAAAGACTAGAAGACCCGAGAAATCCATCTTCATATTTACCAAGTGGGCCATTCCATAAGATCAATTTTGATTTATCAACTAATTCTTTTATTTTAGAAATGGTTTCGGGACCAACATCTAAAATAGATTCATTGGGTAAAACATCTTCTGCTTGAGTGACTCTCTTTTTGTGACCATCAAAGGCGACAACATCTTCGGGTAAGATAAGCTTCTTGTTTTTTAGAAAAAGTGGAATTTGAAAATTACTTTCTCCAACTAGTGAATTGCCAACTTCATAACCCTTGGCTTTCAAAAAATCATTAGCGATGGCTCCACCGATAAAAACATCATCGGCTAAGCGTAAAAACTTTTTGACTAGCGGAATCTTTGTTTCAAACTTGGCTCCGCCTAAAATAAATAAAAACGGGTGATTGGGTAGAAAGACCTGTGACAAGTTTTCTATCTCTTCAATTAATTGTAACCCGGCATAGCCCGGAATATGAGCAGTGATTCCAACAACAGAAGCATGTTCTCGATGACAAACAGAGAAAGCGTCGTTGACATAAATATCTCCATAACGAGATAATGCCCGAGCAAAAGACGGAAAATTCTTTTTCTCTCCTTCTTCGCGTCGCAAATTTTCAAGCAATATAACTTGACCTTTTTTAAGTGTCTTCACTTCGTTCTCTGTCTCATCAGATAATATAGGCGAAGAAATAAACCTAAAATCCTTAATGTGTTTTCCCAATTCTTTACCAACTAATTCAAGGCTTTCTTCTCCTTTGTCTCCTAAGTGAGAAATGATTATTATCTTGGCTCCTTTTTTTTGCAAAAAAGAGATTGTTGGAATTGTTTTGTCTATTCTGAAAGTTGAAATTATCTTGCCGTTTTTAATCGGCACATTAAAATCGGCTCGGAGTAGAACTCTTTTACCGGATATATTTTTTAATTCTTTGATTGTTTTCATTTTAATCTAGTGCGCGTATTATGGCTTCAAATTTTTCAGCATCCAAGCTATCACGGCCGACTAAAAGACCATCGGCTCCTCCTTCAGAAACATAATATCTAGCGTTGATAGAGTTTACCGAGCCACCAAATAAGACAGGCACAGACGAAGCAGTGTTTGGATCATACATATCAGATAATATTTTTTTGATAAATATTTTTATTTCAGTAAACTCTTCTTTAGTAGCTTCTCTTTTGGCTTGTCCACCAATAGCCCAGAGAGGTTCATAGGCAATAACTATTTTTTTAATTTGATTTTTATTTAATCCACTTAATGATTGTTTAAGTTGTTCTTCTAAAAAAGTTAGGTAGGAACCTTCGGTGTCTCTGTCTCTTTCGCCAACACACAAAACTGGAATTAAATCATTTTTAAGCAAGTTTAAAACTTTTTGGTTTATTAGAGAATCATTTTCTCCGCGAGCTCGACATTCACCGTGGCCAATAATCACATAAGAAGCCCCTAGGCTAGAGAGCATTTCGGGCGAAACTTCCCCAGTATAAGAACCTTTTTCTTCGGTTGAAACATTTTGAGCCCCGAGTAAAAACTTTTTGGATTTGAAATTTTTATAAAGAAATAAATATGGAAAAGGAGGACAGACCACAATTGTTTTATCTTTTAAGATAGGTAATTGTTTTTTGGTTAGACGCAAAAGTTTTTCGGCTTCTTTTTCTGTAGCTGGATTCATTTTCCAGTTAGCAATAATTATCTTGTTCA
>DAOSXI010000051.1:0-2227 GCA_035380385.1 Minisyncoccota bacterium | reverse complement strand
GTAGATCCATTAGAAATTGCCGATAAGTTTGGAGCAGATGCTGGACGAATGGCACTCGTTGTCGGTAATACTCCTGGAACCGATATGAAATGGGCGGAGGAAAGAGTTAAAGCCAATAAAAATTTTGCCAATAAGGTTTGGAATATATCTAGATTTATTTTAGAAGCATGCCGAGATGAAAAATACAATCAATCTTTTAGTGATTTTACAGACAATGATTTATCTTTAATTAAAGAGAGAGACGAGTTTATCAAAGACATAACTCGCGATATGGAAGAATTTAGGTTCTATATGGCTAGTGAAAAAATATACCAATACACTTGGCACTCACTGGCTGATGTTATCTTAGAAGATAGTAAAAAAATATTCTCAGATAACAATGACAAAGCTAAGATTTCTAGAAAACAATTTTTAATTGGAACTCTTAGCCTAATTATAAAAGTTCTTCATCCATTTATGCCATTTTTAACTGAAGAGCTGTGGAGTATGCTCCCAATAGATAACAAAAAATTATTAATTATAGAGGAGTGGCCTATTAAATGATTTTTCAAACACAAGATCCAAAAAGTTTAATCCTAGCTATTTTAATCGGCTTGGTTCCCACTGTCTTTTGGCTTTGGTTTTGGATAAGACATGAAGACAAAGAACACCCCGAACCAATTGGCTTAATCGTCTTATCTTTTGTGGTTGGGGCTTTAAGCGTTTTTTTGGCAGTTTATTTAGAAAAATATTCACTTAATTTTTTAGACAAAGATAGTGATTTAAAAATTCTAGTTTGGGCCATAATAGAGGAAGTTGTAAAATTTTCAGCTGTCTTTTTGATTATTTATAGAAATAAACATGTTGATGAACCGATAGATTACCCTATTTATTGTATCTCAACCGCCCTGGGGTTTGCTGCCTTAGAAAATATTCTTTACTTGTGTGGAGCCTTTGATACAAGCGGAGCAACTGTTGGATTATTAACCGGAAACTTAAGATTTCTTGGCTCAACTCTACTTCATGCCGTGGCTAGCTCTATGGTTGGTAGCGCATTAGGATTAGCCTTTTTCCTCAAAAAAAGGAAAAAGCGCTACCTTTATGTTGGTCTTTTGGGGGCTATTGTGTTGCATAGTATTTTTAATTTACTTATAATGAGAGAAGGCGGTAAGAATTTTCTCTCAGTCTTCGGATTTTTGTGGGTCACAACTATTATTAATCTTCTCATCTTTGAGAAACTTAAGCGTATGGGAAAATATGGTCCTGTACTTAAAGAAAAAACAATATGAAGAAAAAATCATTTTTAGAAAGATTAACTGGCAATATAAGAGTCGATGAAGATGAATTGGAGGATGACTTTTATGAAGAAGGAAATGCCAAGAAAACATCTAGATCAAACGGTGAATCCAAAAGCATAGAAGTTAATAAAGAGGAACCTTGGGAGGAGGAAACTGATGCTGAATTAACAGTTGACTTATACCAAACTCCAACAGACATAATTGTCCAAACAATGGTCGCTGGTGTTCAGCCCGACAATCTATCTATTACTATTACGAGAGACCTGGTAACGATTAAAGGCAAAAGAGAAGAAAATCAATCAATAGAAAAAAATAATTATTTTGTTAAAGAACTCTACTGGGGTTCGTTCTCTAGAACTATTTCCCTACCAGAAGAAGTTGACCCAGAGGAAGCCGAGGCTGTAGAAAAGCACGGATTACTAATTATCAAACTTCCAAAACTAGATAAAAACAGAGAGACAAAACTGAAAATTAAATCAATCTAACAGAAAGACAAAAACACCTTCATCTATAGATAAAGGTGTTTTTAGATTTCCCACATGTCCGACATGTGGGTAACCACCTTCACCAGAACATTAACAAACGACCGTTTCTTAATGTATTTTTTGTTTTTTCCCACATGTCGGACATGTGGGTAAATATGTGGGAAAATTTTTGTCCCAATTTTGCAAACTAATCCCATGGGATTGGTTTGCAAGTGACCTTTGTTTGTTTAGACAGCTTGTTTGGGATTTGTGCCCCCACACCAATTTTTATATAAATACCTAGTAGCCCTTGTTTATTTAAATAGAAATTTATTTTATTGTGATAATTTAGATTTTATTGAAATTGGTGACGGGACACTAAAACTTTAACAGCCCCTTTGGTTTTATTAAAAACCAAAGGGGCTAAAAAGTTTTGTGCTTGGGGGCAGGATCGAACTGCCGACCTATCCCTCTTCAGGGGAGCGC
>DAOSXI010000050.1:0-2486 GCA_035380385.1 Minisyncoccota bacterium | reverse complement strand
AAGCGAACTCAGCAAAACAGCCCCTAAGATTTCCAATACTACAATCAAAAGCATCGTCAGAGAATGATAAATTCTCTCCGTCTGCAGATATTACCCCCCCCTCAACTTCTTGTGTTATAGCAGCCTCGCCTTCTTTAGGGGTTGTAAATGACACAACCTTTTCACCCTGCCACCGTCCTATTGCTTCGCCTTGTGGCCCCCCTCCTCCTAGTCTAAGGTCAACTTTATAATAAAGTGCCGCCTTGGCCTCGTATTTAGTGTTTGGCTCCAGGTTAGAAAAATCAAAACTTAAAGAAGTTTCAACTAAAGAAAGGGTTTTTTCTAGGGGGTTTTTAGGCTCTATTCTTCTTGCTTCTTTTCCCTCTTCGTTTAAAATAAAAACTTTTACCGAAAATTCATTATTAGTTACATTACCAAATCCGACATAGGTAGACTGTTCTGCTTTTAATATATTTATTGGGATTTTTACAGAGGTAGGACCTATTTCTAAAGTTCCAACTTCTATCTCTCCGTAAATTTTAGGATCTGAAGGGTTGTTGGTTTCGTTTGTAGGAGAAACAGCCTCAGCTTTTTTCGTGTTATAAAGCACCCCTCCTCTTTTTTCTATATTCACCGAAAACGGGGCAAAAAATTGCACAATAATCGTCAGTATGAAAATGTAAGGAAGTATTTTTTTCATGTATCTTTTAATTAAAAACAATTTACCAAACATTTAAAAGAACCTCATATTCTTTTAGGTCGGTTTTGTTATCTGTTATCCACTTACAACCAGTGTAGTAGTATTGTTCTCCGTTAAACCAGTTAACAATTTTTCCTAATCCAATTGTGGTAAAAATAGAGATGGGTTCAACAAGACCTCCTGCTGCTAGTATGGCTATCTGGGCTTTTAAATCGTCACCTTCTGTTTCGTCTGTTCCGTTATATAATTCACAAATCATTCTTGATTTAGCTAGACCTAGATTTTGACAAAGATTCTCCTTTTCATCTATGCTGGGACCTTCAATACCAAGGAAATTTTTCCAGAAGGAAACGAATTTACCATCTCCTCCTTCAGTAAGGGGTCTTGCCTCTTCTTGCGACTCGCTGTAAGTACAAGAAGGCATAAGGTCTTCTATTTTTTTCTCTGTTTCTCTATCCACCACCTCAAGATAACTTCCCCTTTTTGAATAATTAAACCAAGGATTTCCGTATTGAACTATATATTTACCGTAGCCATTATTTCTTAACTCTTTTGTTTGCTCATAACAAGCGTCTGTTAGAGAAGAGATCTCATCTTTTAAGTTTTGTAAACGATCTAACTCATTATAGGCAATTTTAATATCAGAATCGTCTTTTAATAAAGGAGCAATTAAATAAAAACGACGCAAAAGATCATCTAATTTGGCTTTTTCTTCGTCGGTAAATTCTAGTGGGTCCAAGCTAAGACAAATGTTTGGCTTAGCTGGAGCGATTTCTTCTGAGTCGTTTGTTGGAACATAGTTTCCATTCAATGTTCCACCCTCGTGACAAGCTTCATCTTTTATATCAATTTTTCCATCACCGTCATTATCTATTGTGTCGTTACACTGATAAGAGGTCATGGCTTCAGAATTATATTTAGGTAAGTATCGTCCCTCTATTATTCCCCCCTCATGGCAAGTCGGATCATCTCTATCAATTTTTCCATCACCGTCATTATCTATTGTGTCGCTACATTCATAAGATTCTTCTGACTCAGAATCGTAATTTGGCAAATATTCACCTTCTATTGTTCCACCTGCGTGGCAAGTAGGATCATCTCTGTCAATTTTTCCATCACCGTCATTGTCTACTCCATCACTACATTCTGGTAAATCATTTCTATCTGGTGGAGCAATGGAAGTATCAGCTTTGAATGATACCCAAGAGCCACAGTTATTTTCTTCATTAAATTCTTTAATACTTCCTTTGTCTGAAGCGTCTTTTTTATCAGCGCAAACTCTAATCTTATACTCATCCATATCTGGAACAGAGAAATCATCCATACTGATAACAAAATCACTATCTGCATCAAGGGGTGGTATTTCTATCACTTCTGTTCTAATGTCTTCCACTTCTTCACCAACCTTTTTAATACTAAAGAAAGAATTAAAGGCTTCTGTGATTTTATTTGTTCCTTGATTGGTTATTGTTGCGTAAAAAGTTGATGGTTCGTCTAAGTTAATTTTTTGATAAGTTACATTACCAGCTGTTAAGTCTATGTAACTACTAACATATTGGCTTTCCGAAAAATGATCAGGCAAATATTCTTTTTCCATGTCTCCATCCAAGTGGCAAGCCGAATCATCAGCATCTATGTCTCCATCGTCATCATTATCGATACCGTCACTGCATTTAGGTTTTGGCGTGGAACCATCAGGAAACTTAGGATCAGTTCCACCGGGAAACTTGGGATCAGTCCAGTCCTTTATTTTAATAGTAGTTTCTTCAGAATAATAATATGGTAAATATTCTTTATTTATATTCCC
>DAOSXI010000049.1:0-2497 GCA_035380385.1 Minisyncoccota bacterium | reverse complement strand
CTTTCAGTGGTCAACATTGGAAATATCACCCGAACCCCATCGGCATCAGACAAAACAGATAATCCTAAATCGGCCTCATTTATGGCCCCCTCAATTAATCTAACTTGATTTTTGTCCCAAGGTGCTATTCTTAAGGTCTTAGAATCTTCAACTGAAATGGAAGCGATGTTTTTAATTGGCGTATAGCTACCATAATTTTCTATAGATATACTATCTAAAACCATCGGGGTAGCTCGACCCGTTTGAATTTGAGAATATTCTTTAGATAACCAAACCTCTATTTTTTGTAATTCATTTTTAAATTCTTGTGTGTTATACATATTTTTATATTAACATAAGTTTTTATTTTTTTAAATAAGCAAAGCTAGATTTTGTAAAATATATTTGACCGAAGAACCTGGTCGCTTTAAATAATCACGACTCTTTCTCAGATTATCTAAAATATTTATATTTTTAGAATCAAAGACATCCTCTTTAAATTTAAGATAAAAAATACTTTCCAGGAGGTTGACTAAAATAGTAGCCGAGCGTCTTAATTTTCCAGAATTATCTTGGTCTGTTTTGTCTTTAATAAAATTATCTATTAAAAACATCCGGTCTTTTATTTTTAATGAGATAAAAGAATTAGCAACTTCCTCTAACTCAATTTCTTCTTGCCCCACTTCACTATCTTTAATTACTTGAACCCGAGAAAGTAAGGTGGGAAGTAAAGTGGATGAGTCTGGCAAAATTATAAAAAAATGAGTATTTAAACCAGGCTCCTCTATAATTTTCAAAAGAGATTCTTCGGCTTCATGATTAATAAACTTGGTGGCAATAATACATATCTTTTTACCTTGACCGAAAGCTAGCTGGCTGTGCCACTCTTTGATTTGACCACTACTTTCCATCCCGAAAGATTCATAACTTTGAATTAAAAGATTCGGACTCTTGTCCTCTATTTCACCACGCATCTTTAAAAGACTGATGAGCTTCTGTGTGGTTATGACCGGACTACCCTCTATAACATAGCTATGGTAGAGTTCTTCCGGAAATATTTTTTTGAAATCATCCATTATCTTTTAGATATAATACTCTTTTTATAAGTATCTAGGTGGTTTAATGCTTCGCCTGTTCCTTTAGCGACACACAAGAAAGGCTCTTCAGCAACTCTTGCTTTCACCCCAGTTCGCCTATAAACCAAATCAGCTAAATTCCTTAATTGACTTGTCCCCCCGGTCATAATAATTCCATCATCTATGATATCAGCTGATAGCTCTGGTGGGGTTTGAGCTAAAACATCTTTTATAGCTCCAATCATTGTCCTTAACTCTTTATCAATGGCTCTAACTATTTCATTTGTTGAGACTTGAGCCGTTCTAGGTAATCCTTGAATATAATCACGGCCCTTAACGGTGATAGTTAGTTCCTCTTCAAGAGGAATAGCCGCTGCAATTTTTATTTTAATTGTTTCAGCCGTCTTGTCTCCGATGGCTAAGTTGAAAGTCTTTTTAATGTAATCAGTTATAGCTTGATCAATTTTATCACCCGCACATTTAACTGAAGTTGAAGAAACAATTCCACCCAAAGAAATAACTGCTACGTCTGTTGTGCCTCCTCCTATGTCCATTACCATATAACCACGAGATTCCTCTATGGGAATACCAGCACCTATAGCTGCTAAAATTGGCTCTTTGACGACATAAGCATTTTTAGCTCCCGCCCTAATAGCAGCCTCCACAACAGCCCTTCTTTCTGTAGAAGTAATACCAGCTGGAACAGAGACCATAACATCTGGCTTGAAGAAATTAAGAGAACCTAAGGCTTTTGAGATAAAATAACGCAACATAGCTTCTGTTACCCGATAGTCAGCAATCACCCCATCCCTCATTGGACGATAAACAACTATGCTTTCAGGAGTTTTACCTATCATATCTTTGGCTTCTTGACCAATAGCTAAAATTGTGTGGTCTTGTTCAGATATAGCCACCACTGATGGTTCATTTAAGACAACCCCCTTATTTGGTAAATAAACAAGAGTATTAACCGTTCCTAAATCTATTCCTAATTTCTTTGAAAATAATGACATATTTTTAAATGAGTAAGAAAATTATAGCATATTTTTAAAATTTAATAAATTATTGTTTTTATGTGATAAAATAAGAATATGTATATCATCAAAGCTATCCCTTTAGCGAAAAATAATTCTAAAGAGCATTTATCTTATTTTTCAAAAACCAATATTCCTCTTGGTCATATTATATCTGTCCCCGTTCGTAGTAAAAAAATAGATGCTATCGTTATCCAAACCGAAGATGCTCTTTTGGCTAAGGCTAATTTAAAAGAAGCTAATTATAAACTAAAAAAGATAGACAAGATTAAAGGCCCTTCGCCTTTTAGTCAAAGTTTTCTGGAAACTTGCAACCTCGTGAAAGATTATTATTTAAGCAATAGTGGCACTATTATAAAATCTTTACCCCCAGCAGTTTTGCTAGAAAATATCTCCAGCTTAAAAGAA
>DAOSXI010000048.1:0-2514 GCA_035380385.1 Minisyncoccota bacterium | reverse complement strand
CAATAAGCTTTTATTTCTAGGCCTTTTTTGCTAGTATAAGTCTATGAATCGAGATATTAGTTTAATAAGAAACTTTTCTATTATTGCTCACATTGATCACGGCAAGAGTACTTTAGCTGATAGGATGTTGGAAGTTACAGGTACGATTGAAAAGAGGAAAATGAAAGAGCAGGTCTTAGACTCTATGGAGTTAGAAAGAGAGCGTGGCATTACTATCAAAATGCAACCAGTTAGGATGGAGCAAGAATATCACGGGCAAAAATATATTCTGAATTTAATTGATACTCCAGGCCATATAGATTTTTCTTATGAAGTTTCAAGAGCCCTAAAAGCTGTAGAGGGTTCTATTTTATTAGTTGATGCTACTCAGGGTGTGCAGGCTCAAACTTTGACGACCCTGCAGATGGCTAAAGATTCAGGACTTGTTATTATTCCTGTCTTATCAAAAATTGATTCTCCGCTTGCGCGAGTAGATGAGGTTAAGATGGAAGTGGCTCTTCTTTTAGATATCAACCCAGATTCTGTTCTAACGGTTTCTGGTAAGACAGGGGAGGGGGTATCTTGTTTGTTAGAAAAAATAATAGAAAAAATACCGGCTCCGAAAAAAGGAGAAAATCAAGAAGATACAGGGTGCTCTCTAGTTTTTGATTTTGAGTATGATAATCACCGAGGGGTTATTGTTTATATTAGAGTTATTGACGGTTCTTTCAAAAAAGGCGACCAGCTCATTTTTGCTGTTTCAAATGAAAGATTTAATTCTCTTGAGACGGGTATTTTTTCGCCCGAGGAGAAACCAGTTGAGGCCTTAAATGCTGGAGAGATTGGATATATTGTTACGGGTATAAAGAAACCAGGTATTGCTTCAGTTGGAGACACCATAACTTTTTTCAAAAAACCCATGAAGGCCTTACCAGGCTATCAGAATCCAAAACCGGTAGTTTGGGCTTCTGTCTACCCCGAAAGTCAAGATGATTTCCCTTTATTAAAGCAAGCTCTAGCTCGCTTAAAATTATCAGATTCATCTTTTTCTTTTGAAGAAGAGTCGTCTGGGTCTTTAGGAAGAGGTTTTCGTTGTGGATTTTTGGGGATGTTACATCTAGAAATAATTACCGAAAGATTAACTAGGGAGTTTAATTTAGATCTGATTGTTACTATTCCTTCTATTACTTATAAAGTCTTATTAAAAGGAGGCAAAGAACAAATTATTTATTCACCCCATTTATTCCCTGAAGACGGTTTAATCATCAAGGTTTTTGAGCCATGGATTAATTTAAAAGTGATTACTCCGTCAGAATATATTAACCCACTAATGCCTTTTTTGTATGACCACGAAGCCGTAATTAAGGAAACAAATAATTTTGGCGACAACCGATCGTCTATTGATTTAGAAATGCCTCTTAGAGAATTGATGCGTAGTTTCTTTGATGATTTAAAAAGTGTTACTTCTGGTTATTCCTCAATTTCTTATGAAATAAGTGATTATAAAGAGGCAGATGTAGTGCGGATGGATATTGCTGTAGCTGATGAAATAATTCCAGCTTTTAGTCGAGTTGTTTCAAGAAGGAAGGTTAACGAAGAAGCTAAGGCTCAAGTTGAAAAATTAAAGGAAGTTATTCCCAGACAACAGTTTGCTTTTAAGATTCAAGCTAGGGCTTTGGGGCGGATAATTTCATCTGAATCAGTTTCGGCTTACAGAAAAGATGTTTTAATGCATGGAAGCAAGGTTGTTGGTGGGGGAGATGTTAGCCGGAAGAAAAAACTTCTAGAAAAACAGAAAAAAGGCAAAAAGAGATTGCAATCAAACGCAAAAATAAACATCTCTCACGATGTCTTCCTTAAAATGATTAGGGGAGGAAATTCTAAATAATTATTTAAAAAGTCCAGGCATATAAAGCAATATCATACTGATGATAACCAAGACTGAGATTATTCCAAATATCTTTTCTACTTTTTTCTTGTTTTTTGAACTGAAAAACATGCTATAATATTAGCACTGTTTATGATAAAATTCAAGAAAAAGAAAAATCGCTTTTGGTATTCACCTATAGTATTATTTATTCTTTTGGCCATCCTGGTGTTCTTTAGTATTAGTATTTGGGGTTTATTTGAAAGGTATCAGCAATCAGCTCAGTTAAAGAAAATAGCTAAAGAGGAATATGGACAGCTAACAAAAAGGATTGAAGATTTAAATCAAGATATTTCTAAATTAAGTACAGAAGAAGGTAAAGAGGGGATAATTAGGGTAAAATATCAGGTTGCTAAAGAGGGAGAAAAAGTTTTAAGTATAGTAGAAGAAGATCAATCAAAGGAAGAGGATTTGGAGGAAGAACAAAGCCCAAAGAAAAGTTTCTTTGATTTTCTGAAAGATCTTTTTCGTAAAAAAAATTAATATTGCGGGTATGGTATAGTGGTAGCATGCGACCTTCCCAAGGTTGAGACGCGAGTCCGATTCTCGCTACCCGCACAAAATCAAAAAGCTCCTGTGGAGCTTTTTGATGCGGGTAAGCAAGCAAA
>DAOSXI010000047.1:0-2638 GCA_035380385.1 Minisyncoccota bacterium | reverse complement strand
GTTTTAAAAAAATCAATCAAATAATTATAGGGTCCCATCGTCGCAGGTACCAGAGTTAAAATAAAAAATATTATGTCAGATACACAAGAAAAAATAGAAAGACGTCCCCCTGTTGTCGTTGTTATGGGTCATGTTGATCATGGTAAATCTACCTTACTTGATTATATTAGAAAAACCAACGTCGTTGATAAAGAAGCTGGAGGTATTACTCAGTGTATTAGTGCTTATGAAGTTTCTGCCAAAGATGATGAGGGTAATGATAGGTTAATTACCTTTTTAGATACTCCTGGGCATGAGGCTTTTTCTAAAATGAGACAGCGTGGAGCTAGTGTGGCAGATATTGCTATCTTAATCGTTTCGGCTGAAGATGGTGTTAAGGCTCAAACAATAGAAGCTCATAATGCTATTTTAGAAAACAAAACTCCTTTTATTGTTGCTATCAATAAAATTGACCGGCCAAATGCCAATATTGATAAAACTAAAAATGAATTAGCCGAAAAAGGAATCTACCTAGAAGGGATGGGCGGGGATATTCCTTTTGTCCCAATCTCCGCTAAAGAAGGAAAAGGGGTTAATGATCTCTTAGAAATGATTATTTTAATTGCTGACATGCAAAATCTTAAAGGAGACAGAAATGTTAACGCCTCTGGAATTATTATTGAAACAGAACAAGATCCCAAAAGGGGTATTGGAGCAACTTGTGTTATCAAAAATGGGACATTAAAGGCTGGAATGTTTGTCGTTAGTGGAAAGAGCATGGTGACCACTAGAATATTTGAAAACTGCCTAAGCCTGCCAACAAAAGAAGCCTCTTTTTCGGCTCCAATTAAATTAGTTGGGTTTGATTCATTGCCAGAAGTCGGTAATTCTTTTGATTCTTTTTTGACAAAGAAGGAAGCTGAAAATTTTATAAAGGAAACCTCTGAATTAAATTCAGATGAAAATATTTTATCTAGCCAGCTAGTTAGTACAGAAGGGGTTCTAATTCCGATCATAATTAAAACCGATGTTATGGGTTCTATAGAAGCCATAGAAAAAGAAATAGAAAAAATAAAAAATGAAGAAATAGGTTTCAAGATTATTAGAAAAGGAGTTGGTAATATAAATGAATTTGATATTAAGATGGCAGGAGCAGACAAAGATTCTATTATTGTTGGTTTTAATGTCAAAATGGACTCAAGCGCTAGAGATCTAAACGAGGCACAAGGGGTAACAGTTCAAAGTTTTAACATCATATATAAATTGATGGATTGGCTTAAAGAGACAATGGAAGAAAGAAGACCAAAACAAGAAACGAAAGAGATTGTTGGAAAATTAAAAGTCCTTAAAACATTTAGCGCAACTAAAAATAAACGTGTTATAGGCGGAAATGTTTTTGAGGGAAAAATATGTCTTAAAAACTCAGTTAATATAATTCGTCGAGACTATGAGCTCGGTCAAGGTAAAATTGTTGGTCTACAGAGTAATAAAATTAATGCTAAAGAAATAAATGAGGGTTCTGATTGTGGGCTTGAAGTGGAGACAAGTGTAAATATCTCTGCTGGTGATGTTTTAGAAGCTTATCAAATAGTTATTAAGTAAAATGTCAGAACTTAGAAACGAAAAAATAAAGCAAAGCATTAAAGAAATCTCGGCTCTTTTTATAGAGAAGGAAGCTGGGCCAACTTCTTTAATTACCTTAACAAGAGTAGAGCTTTCTTCAGACGGTAAAAGAGCTACCTTAATGATTAGCGTCATGCCAAAAGAAAAGGAGCAGGCAGCCTTTGGTTTTATAAAAAGAAACTTGGGAGAATTGAGGGATTTATTAAAAAAACATTTACGAATAAACCCCCTTCCTTTTTTAGATGTGAAAATAGATTTAGGTGAAAAAAATAGACAAAAAATTGACGAATTGTTAAATAGCGGTTAGGATGATTATGGACTAGGTTATTTTTATTAGCAGATTTAAAAAATATATTGTAATATAATATTTGGAATAAAATTGACAACTATGGCCTAGTCGCCAAGTGGTAAGGCAAGAGTCTGCAAAACTCTTATACGGCGGTTCGATTCCGCCCTAGGCCTCCAAAATTGAATATTGTAATATGCCCAGGTGGCGGAATTGGTATACGCGCTAGTCTTAGGAACTAGTGGAGCAATCCTTGGAGGTTCAAGTCCTCTCCTGGGCACAAGACAAAGTCTTGTGCAAAAAAGAAGTGATGTTATCACTTCTTTTTTAAGGAGAGGACTTGAAAGCCGGAGCGCGACGGCGCGAGGCGAGGTCGCGGGTTTTTTCAGCAGAAAAAAACCTGTGACCAAGTCCTCTCCTGGGCACAAAAGCGTGAGCCCAAAAAGACTGGACTGCTCCAGTCTTTTTCGCTTTTGTGAGGCGGAGCAATGTTTTCTGACCACAGAAAACAGCGAGCCGGGGTCGCGAAAATTCCGAGCGACGGCGAGGAATTATTTGTGACCAAAAGCTTTGCTCTTGTGCAAAAAAGAAGTGATGTTATCACTTCTTTTTTAAGGAGAGGACTTGAAAGCCGGAGCGCGACGGCGCGAGGCGAGGTCGCGGGTTTTTTCAGCAGAAAAAAACCTGTGACCAAATCCTTCCACTGCTTCTTTGCTTGCGTAGAGGCCTTCGGCTCTGAGAGCTTCAGGC
>DAOSXI010000046.1:0-2704 GCA_035380385.1 Minisyncoccota bacterium | reverse complement strand
CTCTTTTGACCAGAAAGGATGTTATTATTGTGGCTTCCGTTTCTTGTATTTATGGCCTAGGTTCACCCGAAGAATATCAAAAAGTTAATTTAAGGCTGGAGGTGGATATGACCTTAGATAGGCTAAGTTTGATAAAAAGATTAGTTGATATTCATTATGAAAGAACAAATGCTGATATAAATCCTGGAACATTTAGATCTATTGGTCAAAAAGTAGAGATTATGCCAAGTTCTGAGACTTTTGTTTATCAAATAGAATTTAGCGGGAAAAATATTTCTAAAATCTTAAAAATAATACCAGTATCCGGACAAATAGTGGGGGAACCAGAAAATATATTTTTATTTCCAACTAAACATTTTATAACCGACAAAAAAATTGTCGAAAAAGCAATTGGACAAATAAAAAAAGAATTAACCGGACAGCTTAAAAAATTTGAGAAGGAAGGTAAGTTGCTTGAAGTTGAAAGATTAAAAAGACGAACAACTTATGATTTGGCCATGATAAAAGAGATTGGCTATTGTAATGGTATAGAAAATTATTCTAGACATTTTTCTGGCAAGAAAGAGGGTGAGCCACCAGAAACTTTATTATCTTATTTTAGAGAAGATTTTTTGACTGTTATAGATGAATCTCATGTGACCTTGCCTCAATTGCAAGGTATGTATGCTGGTGATGCTTCTAGAAAGGAAACTTTGGTCTCTTATGGTTTTCGCTTGCCTTCAGCCAAAGACAATAGACCTTTAAAATATAACGAATTTGAAGAAAGAGTAGGCCAAGTGATATATGTTTCAGCGACCCCCGCAGAAAAAGAAAGACGAGAAAGTGGTCAGATAGTTGAACAAATAATTAGACCCACCGGTTTAATTGACCCCGAAGTCATTGTTCGACCGGTTTCGGCAAGTAGTAATTACTCGGAAGAGAAACTTTTTGTGAGGTCCTCGGATGAGGGAGGACGAGGGGCCAGACCATCGCAAAAAGTTTCTCTTCCACTTCATAAATACGGCGGACAAATAGAAGATTTTATGGAAGAAGCCGAGAAGGTGATTAAGAAAGGAAATCGGGTAATAGCTACCACTTTAACTAAAAAGATGGCTGAAGATTTATCAATCTATCTAAAAGAAAAAGGATTAAAAGCAGAATATTTACACAGTGAAATTAAAACTATTGAAAGGATAGAAATCATCACTTCGTTTAGAAAAGGAGAAATAGATATTTTAGTCGGAGTTAACTTATTGCGAGAGGGGTTAGACTTACCTGAGCTAGCTCTTATCGGGATATTAGATGCTGATAAAGCTGGTTTCCTGCGGTCAGAAACTTCACTTATTCAAACTATTGGTAGAGCCGCCAGAAATATTGACGGGAGAGTTATCCTTTATGCTGACCATTTAAATGATGCCCTAGAAAAAGCCATCAATGAAACTAATCGTCGTCGTCAAATCCAAATTGCACATAATAAAAAATACAACATCACACCAAAAACAATTACGAAAAATATTAAAGATATTACAGAAGGATTGGAAGATAAACATAAGAAGTCAGTCAATCTAGAACTGGAATTAGATTTAGAGGTTTTTGAAAAAGCTTTTAAGAAGGATAAAAGTAACAAGGGGAAAGGGGAAAGAGATAGTATTAAGAATCTTTTATTATCTGACGAGGCGCGCAAGCAAAAAGTTTTAGATAAAATAATTAAGATTAAGGAAGAGCAAATGAATCAAGCGGTTAAAAGGTTAGATTTTGAAACGGCCGCTATTTTAAGAGATGAAATTGTGGTCTTGAGACAAAAATTGAAATAGGAGTATAATATAAATATGAAAAGAATCTATTTAATAATTATAGCCACTATTTTCCTTCTAATATCATTAAGTATAGGTTTAGTGTTCTTTTTCTCTAACCGACAACAAAACTTACCATTTGAAGACAAAGAGAAAATAGAACTAAAAGAAGAGGAGTCTCTTGTCGTCGAGGGTTCATATCAGACTAAAAAATTAACAATAGATGATCCATATATTAATTTTGATGTTAAGTATCCCTATTTCAAAGATGCTGATATAAATTTCAACTTATCAATAGAAGATTTCCTGAAAGAACAAATGGAAAATGATAGATTAATTGCTAAAGATAACTGGCAAACTAGATATAATCTCCAGACGACAGAAGACAACATCCCCGAACAACCCAACCCCGAAGAGAAATTTTATTTCTATTCTGACTTTTCTATTATTCAAAGTAATTCCTCTTACATAAGTTTTATATTAAGCTACGGAGCTTTTACCGGCGGGGCTCATGGTTATGAGGTTAAGAAATCTTACAATTATGATTTAAAAAATAATCGCCCCATCACTTTAGCTGATATTTATGGAGATGATGAAGACTATTTGGATAAATTATCTCAAGCAAGCCGGCAAATGCTAAAAGAAGCATATGCTACCATAAGTGATGAAGACCGAGCTAATTCTGATCCGGAGGCCATAGAAGATTATCTAGAAAATATAAACAGCTCTATAGATAGAGGTACAGAACCAACAAAGGAAAACTTTAAGATTTTTACTTTTACGCCAAGTGGTATAAAAATATATTTTGCTCAATATCAAGTGGGTCCATATGTTATGGGTATGCCTGAAGTAGAAATCTCAATTTAAGATTATCACAAAAATATAACCCAGCTTCGCGGCCGCGAAGCTGGGTTATATTTTACTGGAAAGGT
>DAOSXI010000045.1:0-2734 GCA_035380385.1 Minisyncoccota bacterium | reverse complement strand
TTATTGAAACTTTTATAGAAGATAAAGTTGGTTTACTTATAACATTTGACCTCGGCATTACAGCCGTCTCTGAAGTTGCTAAAGCTGAAGCGTCTGGGATGAATGTTATAATCACCGACCACCATTTACCCCAAGCCGAAGTCCCCAGGGCTTATGCTATTATTGACCCCAAATTAGAAATTGATAAAAAAACAAAGACAACGAAGAAAGACAACGAAGAAAAACAAAAAGGCTACCAAGAACTTTGCGGGGCTGGCATTGCTTTTAGACTTGTCCAGGCCCTAATAAAAAAATATGGTGATTATTGGAAAATTAACACTGGTTGGGAAAAATGGTTGCTAGATATGGCTGGACTGGCTACGATTGCTGACCAAGTGCCTCTTCTTGAAGAAAATAGAATCTTGGCTTTTTATGGTTTGAAAGTTTTACAAAAAGGCCGACGCCCCGGTTTAGCTGAACTTCTTAAAAAAGCAGGGATTGATATTACCAAACTAAATGAAGAAGACATTGCTTTTACTTTAACTCCACGAATAAATGCTGCTTCTCGGATGGCTAGTCCAATGTTGGCTTTTGAAACACTTTCAACTGATGATCCCGCTAAGGCCAGATCTTTGGCGGATGAGCTTTCTAAGATAAATGACGACCGAAAATATTTAGTTGCGAATATTATGAAGGAAGCCAACAAGACTTTAAAGAAAAGAGAAATAAATGATGTTATTGTCATTGGAAATCCAAAGTGGAGAGTTGGCGTCTTAGGAATTGTTGCTTCTAAAATTGTTGATGAATACAAAAAGCCAGTTTTTGTTTGGGGAGCTGAAGGGGATTCTCTTAAAGGTTCGTGTCGAAGTTTTGGTGAAGTTAATCTAGTTGAATTGATGAGCTCTTTGCCCCAAAATAGTCTAATTGAATTTGGCGGGCATAAGATGGCCGGAGGATTTACTGCTTCCCATGAAGAAATTCATTTCTTAGAGGAAAGAATCTTAAGTGTTTACAAACAAAAGATAACTACAGGAGAAGAAGATAAAACGGAAGCCGAGCTAGTAATTGACCTAGATGATGTAACCGATGAAAATTATAAAGCCATAGAGAAATTAGCTCCTTTTGGGATGGCTAACCCCAGACCAAAATTTATGTTTAAAAATATTTTAATTTTTGGAGTCAAAGAGTTTGGCAAAGAAAAAAATCACCTAGAATTAATTTTTAAGAATAACCGTGGCCGACAAATTAAAGCCATCGCTTTCTTCAAAACAGCTGATAGTTTTAAGAGACCATTATCTGAAGGTCTCAAGATAGATTTAATTGCCACTTTTGAAAAAAATAATTTTGCTGGTCGGTCTGAGCTAAGATTAAGAATTATTGATATACTATAATTATGCAAGAAAAATTAGAAATATACACAGATGGTTCATCGCTTGGCAATCCCGGAAGGGGAGGCTGGGGTGTTGTCATTACCCAGAATCAAAAAATAATCAAAGAGCTTGGTGGCTACGAAGAAAACACAACAAACAACAAAATGGAAATTAAGGCAGTCATAGAATCTCTAAAATATTTAAATCAAAATAAATTAAACGAGGAGGTTTCTATTTTTGTAGATTCTAATTATGTCTTACTGGGCATTACCACTTGGATTTATAATTGGCAAAAAAATGGTTGGAAAACGGCCAACAAAAAACCAGTCTTGAATCAAGATTTATGGAAGGAATTATTTCTATTAAAAGAAAAGTGTCCCGCTTCATTGTCGTGGCAGAAAGTTAAAGGTCATTCTGGTCATATTTATAATGATAGAGCTGATGAAATAGCTAGCACTTGTGCCGAAATACAGAAAAATCACTCCTAGCGAGTGATTTTTTAATTAGTCAATGCAAAAAAGAGAAATTATAATTATTTTAATTTTGATCACTGTCTCTTTATTGAGATTTATTTTTTCTAATAATGATGAGACGCTTTTTTCGGAAGCCATTAATCAAAAAGTAACTTTTGAAGGACTTATTACCGAAACCCCTGATGTTAGAATAAACAATCAGCATCTAAAAATTAAATTGGAGGATGAAAAAAGTCGTGTACTTGTTATGACCAGTAGGGACAAAGAGTTTTCTTATGGCGATTTAGTTAAAGTTTCTGGTCGTTTAGAAAAACCAGAAAATTTTACAACAGACAACGGCCGAGAGTTTAACTACAAAAGATATTTAGCTAATCAAAAAATATATTATTTAATAAACCGAGCGGAAGTTGAAATTATTTCTAGTGGTGGTGGTAATCCAATTAAAAGATTTCTTTTTCAAATTAGAAAAAACTTTATCAAAAATATAAACAAAGTCTTAGCTAGTCCAGAAAGTGATTTAGCAAATGGGTTAGTCTTGGGAGTTAGGGGAGGGTTTGATGACAAGACTGAGAAAGAATTAATTGAAACTGGCACGATTCATATCGTGGCCTTGTCGGGTTACAATGTTTCTATTATTGCCGAGGCCGTCATTAAATTTTTTGGCTTAATGTTGCCGGCCAGTTTTTCAATTGCTCTTAGTATTATCATAATTATTTTGTTTGTCTTAATGACAGGAGCAACAGCCACAATTGTCCGAGCTGGAATTATGGCTGTCATTATGTTGTTTGGCCGATTAACCGGCAGGACATATCAAGCGGGCCGAGCCCTAGTTATCACCGGTTTGATTATGATTGTTTTTTCACCTAGAATTATAATGGATATGTCCTTTCAATTATCTTTTATCGCTACGGC
>DAOSXI010000044.1:0-2849 GCA_035380385.1 Minisyncoccota bacterium | reverse complement strand
TAGAGAAAGTGAGTTGGAAAAAATAAAAGAAGATCATCCAATTGCCAAAGAAATTTTAAAACACAGAGAATTGCAGAAATTACTCTCTACTTATATAGACACATTGCCTTCTTTTATCTCTGGGGATGGACGCTTACGAGCTAGTTTTATTCAGACGGGGACAACGACGGGGCGTTTTGCTTCCAATAATCCTAATTTACAAAATATTCCAACTCGGACCGAAAAAGGTAATAGTATTAGAAATGCTTTTGTCGCTAAGCCCGGACATTTATTAGTTTCTTTTGATTACTCCCAAATAGAACTTAGGGTGGCTGCCTTATTGTCACAAGACCCTTATTTTATAAGGTCTTTTAAGCAGGGGAAAGATATTCACACTGCTGTGGCTATGAAAGTTTTTAATGTGAACGAAGAAGATGTTACCGCCGAAATGAGAAGACGGGCTAAAATTATTAATTTTGGTATTTTATATGGGATGGGTGTTAATGCTCTAAGAGAAAATCTGGGGACCGATCGTAAGGAAGCTCAAATTTTTTACGATAATTATTTTAAGCAGTTTCCAACCATTAGGGGTTATTTAGATTCTATAAAAGATTTTGCTAAACAAAACGGATACACAACAACTCTTTTTGGTCGCAAAAGGTATTTCCCAGCTATTAAATCGCCTGTTCCTTTTATAAGGGCAATGGCCGAGAGAATGGCTACTAATGCTCCGATCCAAGGAACGGCCACCGCTGACATAATTAAGATTGGTATGAAAAAGGCAGACAAGGTGTTGAAAGAGAAAAAATTAGATGTCCAAGCTAGACTCTTACTCCAGGTTCACGATGAATTAATTTATGAAGTTAAAAAAGATAAATTAGAAGAGGTCATTGATATAGTGAAAAATAGCATGGAAGACATTATCCCACCTGAGTTTTTAAAGGGGTTAGATCCTGTTCCACTAAGGGTTTCTGTTGCTTACGGTCAGTCGTGGGGTGTTTTGAAATAGTTTATTTGTTAAAAATTTTTAATGGTGATACGATTATAAAATGGAAAACGGAATTAAAAAAGAAGAAAAAGCGACAACAAGAGACGGACAAATTCACTCTGTCTTAAGTTATGCCTATTTTGTCTTTTTATTGGCTGTAATTCTTGGTTTGATTTTTGATCTATTTATAGAGGTTAATTTAGGCTGGTCAGATACTCACAACATTATAGGTTTTCTGGCTCTTGTTGCAGGACCGGCGCTTGTTTACTGGGCACAAATATCATCTCGTCGCACTGCTAAACTAAAAGAAAAGGGAGTAAGTGTTGATATTTTTAAGCAAGGGCCATATCGTTTTCTGAGAAACCCTTCTTATTTAGGTGTTTTTATAATGTCTCTCGGGCTAGCTCTTCTTTTAAGCTCTTTTTTCTCTATCGTCTTTAGCATCTTGGCCTATTTAATTATTAGAATTGTTTTTGTTAAAAAAGAAGAGCTGTTGCTTAGTCATAAATACGGAGAGTCTTATAACAAATACAAAGAAGAGAATAAAGATATTATATGATTTATTTAGTAGAAGGGAATGATAATAAAAAGAAAAATTCTTTTCTAAAAACTATTTACGAAAAAGAAAAGCCAATTATTATTTCCAAAGAGGAAGCCTCTCGGGAATTAATTTTAAGTTATGCTGAGTCTAGGAGTTTATTTGAGGACAAAAAGATTTTTTTAATGGAAGATTTTATTAAGGACGGGGTGGTCTCTTTTTCTAAGGAAGAATTAGCTCTTTTAGAAAAAGTTGATAATGTTTTTATCTTCTTAGAAGATAAAATTAAGGTTGCTGATCTTAAGATTTATAAAAATTTTTCTCAAATAAATACTTTTAATTTAAAAACAACAGCAAAACCTTTTAAAATAAATGTTTTTGATATTGCAGAGCTGTTTGCTAGAAAAAATAAAATTGGTGCCTGGATTAACTACAGGAAAGCTATAGATTTAGGGGTTGAACCAGAAGAGATATCAGGTATTTTACTTTGGAAAATTAGGATGATGGCCATGAATAGAAATAGTCTTTTCACTAAAGAAGAATTATCTAATTATTTTAATCAAATAACAGACATTTATCATTTAGCTCATCTTGGTAAAATTGATATGGCTTTGGGGTTAGAACATTTTATTTTGTCTTCTTTGTCTAGGTAAAAAAAAGAAAAGGCTTAGGAGTCAGCCCTCAAATCTTTGAGAAATGGCTCCTAAGCCTTTTGGCTTTTATAAAAACGACCGCTTATATTATTTATAAGCAAAAATGTACTAATTATTTTTATAATATATCCTTTTTTATTTTGTAACCCTTTCTCTTTGGGCGAAAGTAAAAGGAATTTATAAATGATCTAACTTGCCCTTATTATACACCAAGAAAATATAATCAACAATTTTACTTGTGGATAACCTGTCATTGTCTTGATTTTATTGGCCAAATGTGATATTTTATATGAGTTATTTAGAAAATTGTTTTATTTTGCTTATTTCCGCTCGTACTTGCCCGAATGTT
This sequence comes from Minisyncoccota bacterium, assembly GCA_035380385.1. GTDB lineage: Bacteria > Patescibacteriota > Minisyncoccia > Phycocordibacterales > UBA9973 > UBA8515. The sequence goes on along the minus strand of DAOSXI010000044.1, from coordinate 342 downwards.
ACGCAGAGCGTTACAGGCGGGGCTCAGTCGTAGCGGTTCCAGTTGGTTTAGTGCTAACAATGTTTTGTTTTTTAAAATAATACTTCCGCTCGTAGCTCAGTCGGTAGAGCAGCTCCCTTTTAAGGAGATGGTCGAGGGTTCGATTCCCCCCGAGCGGACACGATAAAAACACTCTTTTTAAAGAGTGTTTTTATCGTGTCCGCTCGAGCGAGCAAACTGCTTTGCTCGCGTGGGGGAATCGAAAGGCGGAGGCTTAATTTCGCCAGCAGGCGAAATAGCCGAGCCAGGGTCGTGAAAATTTTCGAGCGACGGCGAGAAAATTATTCCTGACCGACCCCCCGA
>DAOSXI010000043.1:0-2888 GCA_035380385.1 Minisyncoccota bacterium | reverse complement strand
AATAGCGGTATGTTTATCCACCAAGGTAAAATAAATATAGCAATAAGTATAATTAGATCAAATAAAATCCTCTTTGCCATAGCATCATTATAACATTTTATGTTCGGTGCCTAAAGGCTTTATATATGGCTCTCAAAATAGACAATAATAACAAACCAGAAACAACATAGAAAGCTATTTTATTGTCAAAAATGAAATGAACAATTTTCCAAAAATAAAATTTAACATTATACCCCGCTAACCCCTCTTCTGCTTCTTCGTCTTCTGATTTAATTTCGTCTATCTTTTCTTTCATCCCATCCGCAAACCCTTTAACTTGTTCTGCTTTGTCTAAACGATATTTTTCTATAGCCTCAAAACCAATTGAGATTTTACGCTCTACATCTTCGTTTAAAATATCTTTAACCTTATCTTCAACTTGACCAACTATATCCTCCATGGCATCTTTTGCTTTAACCTCTTCTCCTTCTTGGTCCTTAATTACGACTGAAACTTTTTGTCTGTCTACTTTAGTTTCATTAGAGCTAATTTTTATATCTTTTTCAATTCCATCAACAACTGATTTTGGAGAGATGATTTTGGCTGAAATATAATGTTCTCCGGCTGTGACCCTCCAGCTAATTGAGACTTCTGATAAATCTTTTGGTTCAATTGATAAATCTCTAGCTCCTAAGAGTGTATCTTTGTCATAAAAATCTATTTTCATTACCACCTTATCGTCAAGTCCGTTCCAAATAGCTGTATGAATATTAACTACTTCTCCGTCTTTTAACTCTCCCCCAGAATACCAGACATTTTCCGGAATAAAGGAAAGATCATTTATGACCTCAGCCCGAAGATTAAAAAATGGGCAAAACAAGAACGGAACCAATAAAAACAAAATATGTTTTTTCATTTATTTAAAAATTATTTTAATAAAACTAACCTTTCAACCAATTGTTATACTCTTCTATTATTTTATCAACGACTCCTTCAAGTGGTAATAATGAAGTATCTATTATTAAATCAAAATTACGCGGGTCAGTGTAGTCCCAAATACCATACAATTCTTGATACCTCTTTTTTTCGCTTTCTTGTCTTATTTTTATGCTCTTCATTATGCCCTCTTCTGTGTCAAAATCTTGGCTGGCTTCATTTTGTCGATTTTTATTAGTCTGTTTATCTTTCAAAATCCTTTCTGCTGATATTTTAGGATCTAACTTCAAAAAAACCTTAAAAGATTGCGGAATAAAATAAAAACCTAAGCGGGAATCAATTATTACATTTTCTTTTTTGCCAACTTCTTTATTCTTATTATCTAGCTCTTCATCTATACTTCTATCTTCTTCTGCCAGTAAACTAAGCTCAACCAAAGAAACCCCTTTCTCGTCAGCGATTGAGCGCATAAAATCTCCGGTAGAATAATGCTCGTAATTTAAGATATCAGCTAGCCTTTTTGCTGTAGAAGATTTTCCACTCCCCAAACTACCAGCTAAGGTAATAATTTTTTTCTTCTCCATATCAAAATAATACCACAAAATAGTCAAATAATTAACATTATGATATATTAAAGCCGTGATAAAAAAGAGCATTGATAAAATGAAGATATTAGCCATAGAAACTTCCTGCGACGAAACAGCAATTGCAATTATTGAAGCAAGAGAAAATAAAGACCTAGTCTCTTTTAAGATATTGGGTAACGAGGTTTCTTCGCAAATTGCTATTCACTCAAAGTATGGTGGAGTTTTCCCCATGATGGCCAAAAGAGAGCATAGTAAAAACATTTTAGATGTTTTAAAAAAGACACTTGTTGAAGCCGGTCTTTATAAAATTAGCAAGAAAAATAAAACAATTGATTCTAAATTAAAATCTAAAATAAAAAAGACACTGGAAAGAGAAAATGATTTATTTAATGACTTTATAAGTTTTTTTGAGAAGACAAATAAGCCCAAGATAGACGCTATTGCTGTAACAGTAGGACCTGGCTTAGAGCCAGCTCTTTGGGTTGGAATTACTTTTGCTAAGGCACTTTCCACTTATTTAGGCGTTCCAATTATTCCCGTTAATCATATGGAGGGTCATATTTTTTCGGTCTATCCAAAAGATAAAAATACTTTTGTGGTAAATAAAGACAAAAAAATGTTTCCAATTCTTTCCCTGCTTGTCTCAGGTGGACACACAGAACTTGTTTTAATAAAAGATTGGATGAAATATAAAAAAATAGGCAAAACAAGAGATGATGCCGCGGGGGAAGCTTTTGATAAAGTTGCCAGAATGCTTGACCTCCCCTATCCAGGTGGACCAGAAATTTCTAAATTAGCTAAAGAGGAGCGAGGAAAAATCACAAACTCAGGCGAAGAATTAAAATTCCCCCGCCCAATGATAAATTCAAAAGACTATGATTTTTCTTTTTCCGGGCTAAAGACTGCTGTCTTGTATACAATCAGAGACCTCAAAGAAAAAAATCCAAAAATTCTAAAAGATATAAAAATTAAGCAAAAAATAGCTAAGGAGTTTGAAGACTCTGTAATAGAAGTTTTAACCTCTAAAACATTACGAGCCCTAAAAGAATATAAAATAAAAACTTTAATCGCCGGGGGTGGAGTTTCTGCAAATAACCGATTAGAAGAAGTCATTAGATCTAGTGTTGATAAAGAAACTAAGGTCTTCTTCCCTTCCAAAAAATTAAGCGGAGATAATGGATTAATGATTGCTATAGCAGGGTATCTTCAATTCAAAAATAAAAAGAAATCTAGAAAACTAACCGCCAACGGAAACTTAAGTTTATAAGAATTTTCAAGATATTCATTAATTGAAAAATGGGCTCAAAAATGCTATATTTTTAACATGGAAATAAATGAAAAGCTTTTAAAGCCTTACGATCCTAAAGAAACAGAACCAAGAATATA
>DAOSXI010000042.1:0-2918 GCA_035380385.1 Minisyncoccota bacterium | reverse complement strand
TTCTTTTGGCTAAAAGATTTAACCAACATCGGGAAGGCCGCCACTGAATAAGAGGTCCCTATAATGCCAACCGGAACAGACTGCAAATTATAAGCAAAAGTGAAAAGAGAAATAGACCCAGATTTAAGAGTTGAAGCAATGGAGATTAAAACCAAAAAAGCTAAACTATTACAAGATAGGGTTAGGGTTCGGGGAGCAGATAATTTAACCACTCGCCCTATCTCTCGCCAGTCTATATTAAATATAAATCTTGGGAAAAAGCCATTTCTGTAAACAACGATAGCTTGAACTAAAAAATGTAAAATTGCTCCAATAATAACACCAAAGCCTAAACCATAAACCCCAAATGAAGGAAAGAGAAAAATAATACCAAAAATTATTCCAATATTATAAAATACTGGAGATAGAGAAAAAACTAAAAACTTTTTTAGCAACTGAGTAACAGTGCCAAGTAAATTAGATAAACCGATAAAAATTGGAGACAATAGCATAATCCGACTCATCATCACAAGAGAAACTGTCTGCTCGTGATTAAAACCAGGAGCAATATAACCAACAATTTTAGGCATTAAAATGGCAATAATTAAACTGGCTAAAGCCATAAAAATAGCATAGGTACTAAAGATATTATTCAAAAATTCTTTAGCTTTTTGCATTGAACCATCTTTATTAATCCGATCCATTAAAAACGGCATTAAGACGGTGATTGAGGCTAGGGAAGCAATTGAGATATAAAGAAAATCAGGTACCCTAAAGGCAGCATAGTAAACATCTAAAACGGGACCAGCTCCGACGAAGTGAGCCAAAGAGCGGTCTCGCAAAAGACCTAATACTTGAGACAAGAGAGTAAAACCGCCAAGCAATAAGGCGGCCTCGTTTACTCCCTTAAACTCTTTGTTAAGAAATTTAAAAATGCGATTAACCATTTTCTAATGTTTTAATTTTCTTCTTCTAAAGGTGCTTTAACGGCCTCAATCTCAGATATTATTTCTTCTCCCCCTTCTTCATCTTCCTCATCTTCTTCTATAATTTCAGCCTTAGCGTTTAATGATTTAATAGCGTCTTTAACTTCCTGACTATCAGGTGCTAATTCTTTTAATATGTTAAATTGATTCAAGGCGTCCTTTTTTCTGTCAACTTTCTGATAAGCTAATCCTAAGTAATAACGAGCATTTAGATAAGAATTATTTAAGATAACAGCCCTTTCAAAAGCGCTAACAGCTTCTTTGTAATCTTTATTATTGTACTTTAATAGACCTAACCTAAAGAAAACCGTTGGGTCATCTGGTGATACCTGTCCAGCATATTCTGCTTGGTTGATAGCTTCATCTAAATTACCTTCATTTGTTTCTATTTGAACAAGTAAGAATATGGCATCGGTATAATTAGCCTTAAGATCTAGGGCTTGCTTAATAAACTTTCTAGCCTCACTATTATTTTTATTTAAGTATTCAAGAGTAGCTTTAGATAGTAAAATTGATGGATTGTTAGGAGCAAGCGCCAAGGCTTTATCGTAAGCCGTAACAGCGCTTTGATAACTACCTTCAACGGAAATAGCTGATAATTCAGTGTAGATATTTCCTAAATTAACATAGTTTTGATATTGTTTAGGGTTTTGTTCTATGGCCCCCGAAGCTGCAGTAACGGTGTTGCTAACTAATTGTTGTAAACTTGATTTTAGAATATCCTCTGAAATAGTGGTGTCTTTCGCTAAAACCCCTATTTGAGCTAAATAGACTTGAGACAATGTTCTGTAATAATTATCATTTTTATCCAAGCTAATTGCTTTTAGTAACATGGCTTCCGATTGACCAAGTGACTCTAGGGTATTTTCGGTATTTAAGCTCTTTGAATAATAAATCAAAGAAGTAAACTTCTCAACATAAACATAAGTTAGAGAAATAGAAGCAACCATTAAAACGACTAGCCCCAAGATAGAAAAGAAGCTTTTCCTTGGATCTGTTAAGAAGGAATATTCTTTAGTCCTAATGGCTTGTTTGTGAACAAGTAATCCAATCAGCATTCCGCTTGAAGCAAAGGCCAAAATGAGCATTATTATATTAGGATTATATAAGATGATTGTTATCCAAGAATAAAGAGACATCATTAAAACAACAGCAAAGAAATAATTTGAAACATTATTTTGCAAAGCTATTTTAATAGACTGAATACTTCTAGTCACATAAAGGACCAAGAACCAAATAAGAGCAATTAATCCAAATGTTCCAGCCGTTACAGCAAAGGTAGAAAGAAGACTATAGCCGGTAGAAAAATCAACATCCCAAAAGACAGACTGAGCAATTTCTTTTGGTTGCCACAATGACCAATCTAGAGCAAAAGTATTAGGTCCAGTTCCAAAAGCTGGGTTGTGTTTAAAAGATTCAAAAGCAATCTGAGCTGTTGTCCCGATGGATGGTCTTATGTCTGGATTGTTTAGATTGATATAATTAGAAATCACATTAGTCAACAAATTATTTCCAACCAAAGAGATAAAAGCAATAAAGACAATGATAAGTGAAGTAAATGGAAACTTTTTACTACCACTAAATGCTTCAGATAATCGGCTTCTAGCATGTTGAACGGAGATACTATAGACGAAAATTATTAGAGAAAATACTCCAATCAAAATCCAGACCAACTGCATATTTATAATAATCAAAAATAGAATGCCCAAGACGAGAAGGATGTATTGTAAAGCTCTAAAAATCTTACTCGTCTTAACTAATTCAATTGTAACAATAGACAACAAGACTATTATTCCTATTACCAAAGCGAAATTATTCCATGTCCCCACCAAATTACCCGAAGTTACACCTTTAATAAAATCAGGAATAAGGGTATTAAAATTAACAAACAAACTTAATGTTTGGAATAAAAGCAAAACTACTCCGGATAAAAAGATTGACCAAATAAAATAC
>DAOSXI010000041.1:0-2954 GCA_035380385.1 Minisyncoccota bacterium | reverse complement strand
TATTTTAATCTATCAGGACCCCCACCACCATTTGGAAAATAACAATTAATTAAAACAAAATCTTTATAGTAGGCAACTAGGGTTCGTCCCTCATCGTCAAATTTTTTAATTCCAAAGCCGGAATCAACTTTAATTGGTTTTTGTTTTGTATAAATGGCAACCCCGCTATAGCCTTTTTTGTTTAAAGAATATGAAAAATATGAAAAATATCCTTTTAGGTTTCTGTCTTTTTCTTCTAATTGTTCAGGTTCGCATTTTGTTTCTTGAAAACAAACAATATCTGGATCATTAAAACCAAACAAAGGTGTAAAGTTTCCTTGCCTAATCGTGGCTCGTAATCCATTGGTGTTCCAACTAATTATTTTCATCTACTTTTTGGCAATTACAATTATCTTTTTTCTGAAAGAGTGTTTCAACTAGGGCAACTTCGTTTGGATGATCAACAAATTTGATATCTTGTTCAATCGGATTTAAATTGTGGTCAAAAATATTTTTAATTTCATCTGTACCAAAGAAATGATAAACCAAATCATATTTTTCTAAATCTCCTCCAGGTGAACCCTTGGGTCTAAAACCTAAAAATTCTTGCGTTTCTTTAGAAAGAGATGTATTTAGATAATAGCCTCCGGGTTTCAAAACTCGACAGACCTCGCTAGCATATTTTTCCCAATCTTCTTTGTATAGATTTTCCATTAAACCAAAATCACAGACTCCGTCAAAACTATTATCAACAAAAGGAATATCTAACGCGTCACCCTCAACGAATTTTAATTTACCTTCTAAGCCCCAATCTTTGACAAGCCCGTTTGTCTTTTTAACAATTTCTTTTTCAAAATCTAAGCCAATAACAGAAAAACCAGACTCAGCTAATTTTTTAGCCACTAACCCACGCCCAGAACCAACATCTAAAATTAAAGCCCCGGGTTGTAATTTTTCCATCAACATTGCCCCGCGATTTTTCATAGATAAATGAGTCCAGATGTCTGATCCGGTACGATAAGCAGTTTCAAAATATTCTTTATGTTTTTGATAATCCATATTCCTATTATAACTTTTTTAAATTAAAAGCCCTAGCCACGACTGTGGAATTTTTTATGTACATCTCTTAATTGTTTGTCGGTAATGTGAGTGTATATTTGAGTAGTTGCTATGTTTGCATGACCGAGCATCATCTGAACAGAACGAATATCAGCCCCGTTGGAAAGTAAGTCAGTAGCAAATGAGTGTCTAATAATATGAGGAGTAACTTTTTTTGAAATACCCGCAACGATAGCGTAATATTTAACTATTCTTTCTATTGATCGTGGTGTCAGACGATGGTCTTCTCTTTTATTGTTAGAATATTGGATGAATAAAGGTTCGGCCATATCTTTCCTTTCTCTTAAATATTCACTAATTGCTTTTTTAGCTGAGTCGGACAGAAAGACAACTCTTACTTTTTCCCCCTTGCCCCGAATTGAAAATTCATCTTTAGACAAATCTAAGTCTCTATTTAGAGAACAAAGTTCTGATAAACGCAGGCCGGTAGAAAAAAATAATTCTAAGATGGCTTTATCTCTCAAAATTTTCTGGCGATCAATATTTTTTTTCATTTCTAAAAGTTTCAAGGGAGCAGAAAGCAAGCGATCTAATTCTTCAACTGAAATTAAATCCAATGAACGCTCTTTTATTTTGGCCAATTCTATTCTGTCTGGGGACAAGGAGGGGACATTTCTTTTCATTAGGTATTTAAGAAAAGATCGCAAGGCGATGAGGTGATAATTTTGAGTGTTTTTTTTGAGGCTGGATGATTGCTGTCCTTTTGTTTTTAACCCTGGTTGCCTGTTTAAAAAAAGTCTGAACTCCCGAATTTTATCATCATTTATTTCTTTGGGTTCTGTTATTTTGGCAAATTCAAAAAAACGAGATAGGTAATAATCATAATTTCTAACAGTTTTAAGACTATTACCTTTTTCAATTTCAACATGTTCCAGGAACTCCCTCTTTAGTTTTTCTAGTTTATTCACCCCCTTATTATACCACTTAAATCAATGTCGCAAAATATCAAAAAAGATTAAACTTGCAAAAAATAGCCTTTTATGCTACTATTTCTCTGCAATGTTAACAACAAAGAAAAAACAAAACATTATAAAAAAGAATCAGTTGCACGAAAAAGATACTGGAAGCCCTGAGGTTCAGGTGGCTATTTTAAGTAAAAGAATAGAAGAATTAGCTTCTCACTTAAAAGATCACAAAAAAGATAACAGTTCTCGTCGCGGATTGATTAAAATGGTAGCCGACAGAAGGAAACACCTTAAGTTTTTGGAGAAGACAGACAAAGAGAGATATGAAGCAACTGCTCAAAAAATGAAAAACTAAAAACTCCTCTTCTGAGGAGTTTTTATATAGGAAATTATTTTTATTAGTAGTATGATAAAAGAGAAGTTATTTTTATAAGATTAAATTATTTTTATGAGTATAATTAAACAAAAAGAGCAAAGAGTTGGGGTTTTTATAGATACATCAAATCTATATCACTCCGCTAAAAATTTATATAAAAGAAAAGTTAATTTTGGGGCTGTTTTAAAAGAAGCAGTTGCTGGAAGGAAATTAGTTAGAGCTATCGCTTATGTTATCACGAGTGAGGGGGGTGAAGAAAAGAATTTTTTTGAAGCTTTAACAAAACTAGGAATTGAAACTAAAACTAAAGATCTTCAGATTTTTGCTGGGGGGACTAAAAAGGGGGATTGGGATGTTGGAATTGCCGTTGACGCGATGAAGATGGCTCCGAAATTAGACGCTGTTATTTTGATAGCGGGGGATGGAGATTTTGTTCCGCTAGTAGAATATTTACAAAGCACATCGGGTGTCCAGGTGGAAGTTGTTTCGTTTGGAAAATCGGCTAGCATGAAATTAAAAGAACAAGCTGATGACTTTTTAGACTTATCTCAAAATTACCGAAAGTATTTGATTTA
>DAOSXI010000040.1:0-2968 GCA_035380385.1 Minisyncoccota bacterium | reverse complement strand
TTTTTCTAACTCTGAAAATGTTGTCTCCATACTAAGAAGACTAATAAACACAGAGCCTAAGGTCATAGAATAGTTTTTTGTAAGAGGAGATTTTGATCGCTTACCAGACGGTCAGCCCTTCTCTGGTTCTCATTTACAAGAGACTCTTCATAAAATTTTTAAAAAAGCCCTACAGACGACCGTTAATTAAAACGGTCGTTTTTGTATGAAAACAAAGCACGCTCATAACCCATGACGTCATAAAAAATAAAAACCACAATTATAATTGTGGTTTTTATTTTAAGACTTAAAATTAAAATGTAATTTCTAGTCCACTCTTTTGGTCATTATTCAAATAGAAAGTTATAACCCAAGAAGACCCAACTCCTTTTTGGATAGTATAGACCTTTTCCGTTTTGTCTAACACTTGTGCTCCACCCGTTATGAGCCCCTCAATAATGGAATCTCTTTCTTGTTCTGTCAATTTACTAATGAAAGAGTAAGTAAGCATCGGGCCAAATTCTTCCACCATTTTTACTCCATTGATAGTTTGATCTTCAAGTGTTTTATCAAAAACTGATTTTAGGACTGGCCTCATAGCTTCATCTACCACCTTGGCTTTTTCTCCTTGGATAGCTACTTCCTTAGCTTTTTCAAAAGCTATTTCAATTGGAGTTTTTTCTTCAGTGGCCGTGTTTTCGTTTTCTTGGTCAGTAATATTGGTCTCAGTGTTTGGATTTATTATTTCTCCCTCGTTTTTTGTAGACCTGGTTGTAAAATACCAAACCCCCAAAATAATAAGGATTAAAATAATTATTGTCCAGATAATTTTTCTCATAGGAAAGATAAAATAAAAATTTTAATATCGACCTTTAGTTATGTGTCATTTTTGGTAAATGTATTTTTACCAAAGCGAATTATTAGAGTGAATATCTAGAAATTAGAGTTGTTGTGTATCTCTCTTTATCTTACCACTATCAAAAAACACCGCAACAAAATAATGAACCCAGTGTATCCACACTGGGTTCATTATTTTGTTGCGGAGAGGGTGGGATTCGAACCCACGGACCCCGTAAAGGGTCTCTTGTTTTCAAGACAAGTGCCTTCGACCACTCAGCCACCTCTCCAATATACATAAAAACAAAACTTACGCTCTAAACATTACCTTATTTTCTGTCTTTTTTCAAGCTAAAACAAAATAGGCCGATGGCCTATCTTGTTTCTTTTAGTTCTCTCTTAAACAGATTAACTATGTCTTTAGGTTTTTTCTTGGCTATATAGAAAAAATAGAATATTTCTAAAGCACCAAAAGTGTTAAGAATAATCAACAAGACAAACCATGTTTTATCTCTATTTCTAGCCGCTGTCCACAAAGCGTAACCTTTCCACGGCAAGACCCAAATCACATTAATAATAAAAAACCAAATATTTCCTTGAGCCAATGATCCTATTTCCATACCACCCTATTTTAGCAAAAATATGTTTTTAGGACAATTATGCTAATATATAGATAAGCTATGAAGTATTTAGGCATAGATTATGGGGAGAAGAGAATTGGTTTATCATTGTCGGATGAATTAGGTTCTTTGGCTTTTCCTTATAGAATAATCATCAATGATAATCAAGCTTTTGACGCCATCCACAACATTTGTGGCGAAGAAAATATTATAGAAGTTATTTTGGGGCACTCAATTAAATCAGACGGGCAAGATAATTTAATAATGGAAGAAGTAAAGAAGATAAAACAAAAGATAGAACAAGATCTCAGTCTCCCGGTTCATTTAGAGAAAGAGTTTATGACCACAATCCACGCCCGTGATTATTTAGAACAAAATGATATTTATGGTAAAGATAAAAACAACGCCAGGCAAAACCCAAAGAAAAAAATAGATAGAGCAGACGCAGTAGCGGCCACTTTAATTTTACAAAGATATTTAGATAGAAAGAATAATTAAAAGTAATTATTAAAATAAAATATGGAATACATAAGTTTTGAAGATTTTAAAAAATTAGATATTAGATTAGGAACAGTTAAAGAAGTTTCTACTGTCCCTGAAACAGACAAGCTACTTTGTTTTCAATTAGACTTTGGAGAGAAAGATGAAGAGGGAAATACAAAATTAAGACAGATAGTTTCTGGCTTACATGAATATTATCCTGATTACGAGAAATTAGTTGGTAAACAATTACTTTATATAATCAATCTTGAGCCTAGAAAAATAAAAGGTTTTGAGTCAAACGGAATGTTAATGGCCGTTGATGGTTCTGATGGTCGCCCCGTTTTTTTAATACCAGAAACTGAAGTCCCAACTGGTGCTCGAGTTCACTAAAATGCTTGACCCAATTACTTTAATTAAAGCTGTTGGTGTTATCGGAATTATTCTGATTGTTTTTGCTGAGACAGGATTATTTTTTGGATTCTTTTTCCCCGGAGACTCTTTTTTGTTTACTGCTGGTATTTTTGCATCGCAGGGATTTTTTGATATTAAGATTTTACTCATTGGATGTATCGTAGCGGCTATTTTAGGAGATAGTATTGGCTACTGGTCTGGCAAGAAATATGGGCGAAAACTTTTTGAAAGAGACTCTGGTTTTTTCTTCAAAAAACAAAGGCTTTATGACGCTGAAGATTTTTACAAAAAACATGGCAAGTTTACAATTATAATTGCTCGTTTTGTTCCGGTCATCAGAACTTTTGCTCCAATTGTGGCTGGAATAGGGGATATGCATTACAAAACTTTTATTCTATACAATATTTTTGGAGGAATCTTTTGGGTTTCCTTAATGACCTTGGCTGGATATTTTTTGGGTGGACTTATTCCTAATCCAGATAAATATATTATTCCAATAGCTTTACTGATAATTTTTATTTCAGTCGTTCCTATTTTGATAAAGTTTGTAAAAAAGAAAAAGAAATAAAAAAAATGCTCTACCCAATTTCCCACATGTCGGACATGTGGGAAATAAAGCGCAAAAAATATCCAATTAA
>DAOSXI010000039.1:0-3318 GCA_035380385.1 Minisyncoccota bacterium | reverse complement strand
AAGGGCCCATATTTAAATCGATATCATCTTATCACCAATATTTATTTTTCAAAAACTAAAAAAATATTTAATCGTCCAATAATTACCTCCATATATTAACCTATTTTATATTTTTTGCAAGGACAAGGTCTTTTATATTTATTCTTTAGGGGTTATAATAAAAAGAGATATATGGATAATGAAATTCCAAAAAACAAAGACATCACTTATTTCGCCAAAACGGATTTTCGTAATACCAACACAATGTTTGGTATTAAAAGAAAAGACCGTCGTCAGCATATGTATGTTTTGGGAAAATCCGGAACAGGTAAATCGGTTTTATTATCTAACCTAATAATTCAAAACATCCAAAACGGAGAAGGAGTCTGCGTTGTTGATCCTCACGGAGAGTTAGTTGAGGAGCTTTTGGATTTTATTCCAGAAGAAAGAGTTAAGGATGTAATTTATTTTAATCCAGCTGATAGGGATTATCACATTGGTTTCAATGTTATGGAAATGAATGATCCCAAATACAAGCATCTTGTTGCTTCTGGCTTGATGGGTATTTTCACTAAAATTTGGGCCAACGCTTGGAGCGCTAGAATGGAATACATTTTAAATAATGCTATATTGGCTCTCTTAGATACTCCTGATTCAACCTTATTGGGCATCCCTCGTCTTTTGGTGGATAAAGATTATCGCCAGATGATTATAAATAACTTAAAAGATCCAGTGGTGAAATCTTTCTGGACTCATGAATATGAACAATGGAGAGATCAATTTAGAAATGAAGCTATTGCTCCTATTCAAAATAAAGTTGGTCAATTTCTATCTTCCTCAATTATTAGAAATGTAGTTGGACAACCAAAATCCACCATTGATATTTTCAAGATTATGAACGAAGGAAAAATATTCCTTGTTAATGTTTCAAAAGGGCGAATAGGTGAAGATAATTCCGCTCTTTTGGGAGGAATGATAATTACAAAAATTCAATTAGCCGCCATGGAAAGGGTTCGTATCCCCGAAGATAGAAGAAAAGATTTTTATCTTTATGTTGATGAGTTTCAAAATTTTGCTACCGATTCCTTTGCTAATATCTTATCTGAAGCCAGAAAATATCGTCTTAACCTTGTAATTGCCCATCAGTATATTGCCCAACTCGTCAATATGGATAATTCTAAGGTTAGAGATTCTGTCTTTGGTAATGTGGGAACGATGATATCTTTTCGTGTAGGGGCTGATGACGCAGATTTCTTAGAGAAAGAATTTGGCCCAGAGTTTACCGCTCAAGATCTAGTGAACCTACCAAATTATCACATCTATTTAAAACTGATGATTGACGGAGTAACTAGTCGTCCTTTTTCAGCTGTAACTTTGCCACCCATTAAAGCAGACAAAACTTTGGGGGTTAAAGACAAGATTGTTGAATCGTCTCGTGAGCTTTATACTAGGAAAAGGGAAGACATAGAAAATGAAATAAATAGATGGAGTGATACTCTCCAGACCGAAGACGGCGAAGAAAAGTTTAAGGCAGATTGTTCTATTTGTAAGAAATCATTTTTTGTTCCATTTGAACCACAGCAAGGTCGCCCACTTTATTGCCGGGAATGCTTAGCTAAAATAAGAGAGGGGAAGTTGGAGCCTGTTAAAGGTCAGGGCAATTCTCGTTTAAATAAACATGATAAGGACGCTAGTCCAAGCAAGATAATTTTAGATGAATCGCCAAAAGGTAAAGATGACAAAAGTAACAAGAATAAACCTAACTTTAAAAAAGAAGAAAGTGAAAGAGACAATAAAGAAGATAACCAAAAAAAAGATAAGAATGACCTCTCTCTTCGTGATTTATTAAAAAAAGTAGAAAGAGGAGAGATTGGGGAGGTAGAACAGGTTTCCGAGAAAACTCCAGCCAAAGAAACAATCTCTTTGTCTTCCCTCAAAAACAGAAAAGATATAAAAGAAAAGAAAGAGATACCAGCCAAAGAGGCAACAGAAGAAAAAAAAGATTCTTTAAGGGACGCTTTTACTCGCATAATGTTTTCTAGTTCAAAATCAAAAGATGAAGAGCTAGAAAAGGAAGACGAAGAAATAAAATTAAATCAAGGCGAAAATAGTAGGGGAGAAAGGGTCGATTTTCGAGAAAACACCACAGACAGAGATGGATTATTCAAAAAATCCCAACCCGAATTAGAAGTGAAGACAAGTACTAAAAGGACAGAAGAGGAATCAAACAAAGTTTCCGGAAGAGAAATACCCCAAACAGAAGATATAAAAGAAAAAATTAATAAAGATAAAGAAAAACAAGACGACTCTTGGCAAAAACCAAAGGTTAAAAAAGAAGTTCCTGAGGATGTTTTGCGTAGAGTTTTAGAATAATAAAATGAAGATTTTTAATTTAAAATATGTTTTAATTTTAAGTGCTTTATTTGTTTTGCCGACCAGTTTAATAGAGTCGGCCGTTTTAATTAATGAGGTTCAAATTAAACCAACAGAAGATAGATTTATTGAATTATACAATTCAGGTTCATCTCCTGTAGATTTAACAGGCTGGTACTTACAAAGGAAAACTGCTACCGCAGAGAGCTTTGGCTCACTTGTCTCAAAAAAATATTTCGAAAATAAAAATATCCCAGCTAAGGGATTTTTTGTTATATCAAGATCAGAACTTAGCCAAAGTGATATTATTTTTGAGTCTTTAACACTAACAGAATCAAACACTATTCAACTAAAAGATTCTGGGCAGGAAGTTAGGAGTATTATTGGCTGGGGAGATGTTTCTGGTTCCGTAGCTTCAAACCCAGCAGACGGAAAAAGTATAAATCGTGACGGTAGTAATTGGATTATTGGGATACCAACTCCCGGGGAAGAAAATACAAACGAAGTAGACGAAGAAGAATTAACGGAAGAAGAACAAGAAACGATAGAAGATACGGGGATTTTAAGAATATCTTCTCGGATAATTATTCCTAAGACAATCATTGCAGGGATACCTTTTCTTTTAGGGTCAGAGACGAAATCTAACAAAGGGGGGACTTATTATATAGGTAAATTTGTTTGGAATTTTGGGGATGGGCAATCTTATCAGTTTAAAGATAATAGCCCTTTTAATTATACCTATGAGTACGAGGGAGAATATTTATTGTCTCTATCTTACTACGATAATATATTTAGCGAGCTTCCCGAATCTAGTACTAGCCTAAAAGTGAAAGTCATCCCAGCAGAAATCTCAATTAGTTCTCTTGGGGGTTATCAAAATCCATATGTTGAAATAGAAAATAAAACCAATTATGATATTCCTTTATCAGGCTGGATTATGATAGCTGGAAATAAAAATTTTATCTT
>DAOSXI010000038.1:0-3455 GCA_035380385.1 Minisyncoccota bacterium | reverse complement strand
GACTCTTCGCCGTCGCTCGAGCTAGCCTCTTTTGTGGAACTATTCTTTCCGTGGCCTTTGTTTGTGTAGCCGAGCGTAAAAGATTGTTGTTTCAAAAAACATTGCGGAGCGTGTCGACGCGAGCATAGGAATTTTAGAGCACTAAAATATCCGTGTTTTTTGGGACAATAATCTTTGAAGCGAGGCGAGGCTTCTATTTTGTGGCGAAATTAGTATCCGCAAGGGGGTAGGAGGTGTATTTTTTAGGGTTATCCACTGTTTTTGTGTCGTAAAATAGCTTTGAAAAATGAATTTTTGCCCTCAAAAAATTTTTGAAAAAATCACCTCAAAAAAACTTTACAGTTCAATGCTCTAATCTAATTTTTTTTGAAAAACATTGACGAAAGCTCAAAAATTTTTTGTAGTACTCTTTTTCTGGACATTTTCTTGTCCGAAAAGTTGTTTAGAGGGTATAATTTAAATTACACAGTCGTAAAAATTATCATCACCTAAAAATTACCATGGCTTCAAAAAATAAAAATTCAAAAATTACAAAAATTACTGTCAAAAAAGATAAAAAAACTTCTTCAAAGCAGAAAAAAATTCACAAGAATAATTTTATTAAGAGTGTTTACAAAAGAGACGGAACAATTGTTCCATTTGATATAGAAAAAATAGCCAATGCTATTAATAAAGCGATGCTTGCGGTGGGGGAAGGTTCCGAAAAAGAAGCCATGACCGTAGCCAACAAAGTTTTAGTTGGACTAGAGAAAAAAGCTAAAGAAATAAAGGGTTTTATACCGAAAGTTGAGGAAATTCAAGATATGGTAGAAGCCGAATTGATGCTAGCTGATTATGTTAAGGCCTCTAAAAGTTACATATTATATAGAGAGGAAAGGTCAAAGCTTAGAGCTCAGGGATTTTTAGTTCCAGCACGAGTTAAAAAATTAGCTGACCAAAGTAAAAAATATTTTAGGAATCAATTTTCTGAATTTATTTACTACCGAACATATGCAAAGTGGATAGAAGACGAAGGTCGCAGAGAAACTTGGATTGAAACAGTTGATCGCTATATTGCTTTTATGAGGAAAAACTTGGGCAACAAGTTGAAAGAGAAAGAATACGAAGAGGTTAGAGAAGCCATCTTAAAGCAAGAGGCTATGCCATCTATGCGTCTAATGCAATTTGCTGGCAAGGCGGCAGAACGCACAAATGTTTGCGCTTATAACTGTTCTTTCATTGCTCCGTCAACACTGCAAGATTTTGGTGAGACAATTTACATATTAATGTGTGGTTCAGGGGTTGGTTTTTCAGTTGAAAGTAAAAATATTCAAGCTTTGCCACAAATTAAAATTCAAAATGGTAAAAAATTACCGACTTTTGTCGTCCCAGACACCAAAGAAGGCTGGGCTGACGCCCTTGTTTTGGGGATGAAAACATGGTTTGACGGCAATGATATAGATTTTGATTTTTCCAAATTGCGCCCTGCTGGAGCAAGGTTAAAAACAATGGGGGGCAAGAGTTCTGGTCCGCAACCCTTAATTAATTTGCTTGGTTTTACCAGAGAAAGAATCTTGAAAAGACAAGGTCGCCATCTAAGGAACATTGATGCTCACGATATTATGTGCAAAATTGGTGAATGTGTTGTTTCTGGTGGAGTTAGACGAAGCGCTCTCATATCTTTATCTGATTTTGATGACCAAGAAATGAGAGATGCTAAGATTGGACAATTTTGGGTTACAGAACCACAAAGAATGCTTGCTAATAATTCCGCTGTCTATAATACCAAACCAACCGAAACAGAGTTTTTGAAAGAGTGGACATCTTTAATTGAGTCTGGAGCGGGGGAGAGAGGTATTTTTAACAGAGAATCTTTGTATAATACATTACCCAAGAGAAGATTAGAGCTTTCTAAAAAATATATTGGCGAGATGGGAACTAATCCTTGTGGCGAAATTATTTTGAGGTCAAAACAATTCTGTAATTTATCTGAAGTTGTGGCTAGACAAAATGACAACGAGGCATCACTTCTTAGAAAAATTAGAGTGGCTACTATTTTAGGAACATATCAATCAACTTTAGTTAAGTTTCCTTATCTAAGCAAGGCTTGGGAAGATAATTGTAAAGCTGAAAGATTGCTCGGAGTTTCAATTACGGGTCAGTGGGATTGTCGTATTGCTAGAGAAGCTAAAACGCTTGAAAAATTAAAGGCTGAAGCTATCCGAGTTAATAAAATTTATGCTAAACGATTTGGGGTAAATCCCTCAACGGCTATTACTTGCGTAAAACCATCAGGTACGGTTTCTCAAACAGTTGATTGTGCTTCTGGTATGCACCCAAGACATGCGCCGTATTATATAAGGAGAGTTAGAATATCTGCCACCGATGCACTATTTAAGATGATGCGAGATCAGGGCGTGCCTTATCATCCTGAAATAGGGCAGACGCTAGAGGAAGCTAATACTTTTGTTTTGGATTTTCCAATGAAGTCACCAGCCGGTTCTGTTTGCAAAGATGACATTACAGCCATAGAGCAATTAGAGCACTGGAAGACGGTCAAACTAAATTACACCGAACATAATCCATCAGTTACAATTTCTGTTGGCGATAATGAGTGGATTAAAGTTGCTCACTGGCTATATCAAAATTGGGAAATAATTGGCGGGCTTTCTTTCTTGCCGAGAAATGATTTTGTTTATCAATTAGCTCCATATGAAGCTATTGATGAAAAAGTTTACAACGAATTAAGCAGAAAAATGCCGGAGATTGATTTCTCCAAGGTCACAGTTTATGAGCTGAAAGATGAGACGGAGGTAAAGAAAGAATTGGCTTGCGTTTCTGGAACCTGTGACATTTTTTAATTTTGCCAAAGGTCTTTTATTAGATTAATTGAGGCGCCACAACCTTCGGTTGTGGCGCCTCACCCATAAAACTATTATAATAAAAAAATGAGATCATTTTTAATTACTTTAATTGTTTTGTTGTTTTTGGGAGGCCTGGCCTTCATTTATTATTATTCCAAAGAGCCAGAGACTGGGCCACTAGACCCACTAGCTTTATGCATAGAAGAATCAGGAGCCAAGTTTTATGGAGCTTTCTGGGATATCCCAACTCGTAACCAGCAAAAAGAATTTGGTCCATCTAAAAGATTTTTACCCTATATTGAATGCACCGCTTCTTCTAAAATGTATCAATTCCAAAATGACGAATGCAAAGAGGTTGGAGTGGAAACATACCCCACTTGGAAATTTGAAGATGGAACATATTTTTTCGGACTTTTAAAACCTGAAGACCTTGCCAATAAAACTAATTGTCCCATGCCAGAATTAGATACCGATTAATTTAACACCCAAAAACCCTTACAGAATAACGCAAAAACTCCGACAAGTCGGAGTTTTTATTTTGTGGTATAATAGTTATATGAACAAGATAATTATTGCTAACTGGAAAATGAATCCAGCTACAGAAAAAGAAGC
>DAOSXI010000037.1:0-3896 GCA_035380385.1 Minisyncoccota bacterium | reverse complement strand
GGTTGAGCTTTTCTTTTATCTCTATCAAACCAAGAATTGTATATCTGTAAAAATATCCATTGTGTCCATTTGTAATATTTAGGATCTGTTGTGTTTATTTTTCTATCCCAATCATAAGACAAGCCAATCATTGAAAGTTGTTTTTCAAAAGTTTTGACGTTTTCTTCTACTGCTTTTTTGGGATGAATTTTATGCTCTAGAGCATACTGCTCAGCCGGTAAACCAAAAGCATCGTAGCCCATTGGGTGTAAAACATTATAACCTTCCATTTTCTTTTTTCTAGCATAAACATCACTACCAATATAGCCTCGTGGGTGCCCAACATGAAGACCTACCCCTGATGGATAAGGAAACATATCTAAAACATACATTTTTTGCCCCTTATTAGTGAAGGGGGTTTTGTAAACATTATTATCTCGCCAATTTTTCTGCCACTTTTTCTCAATTTTTTGATGGTCGTAATTTTTCATAAATTATTTTTATTTAACCCTTGTATTATAACAGAAAAAGGCCTTTATGAAAATGAAAAGACAATTTTTGCTTGGCAAAAATTGTCTTTTCGTTATAAGTTCAAAATTATTAAATTTAGGTTATTGAATTCAAAATTATTAAATTTTGGTAGAAGATCCTTCGCTGGCTCAGGATTATTGAATTCAAAATTATTAAATTTTGGTAGAAGATCCTTCGCTGGCTCAGGATTATTGAATTCAAAATTATTAAATTTTGAATTCAATAACATCTCCGTCAGAAACAACATACTCCTTGCCCTCTGTTCTAATTTTTCCTTTTGCTCGAGCTTCTGCATAACTACCCGCTTCTAACAATACTTGCCAATTTACTACTTCAGCTCTAATAAACTTATCATGAAAATCAGAATGAATGGCTAGCCCCGCCTCTGGAGCCGTACTACCCTTTTTTATTGTCCAGGCTCTAGATTCATCGGGTCCTGTTGTAAAATATGTTTCTAAGCCTAAAAGCTCGTAACACTCTTTGATTAATTTATCTATACCATCATCCTCTCCACCCATCTCTTTCCTAAACATTTCTTTTTCTTCGCCCTCAAAATCTTTCAATTCATCTTCAATTTTGGCATCAATAATTACAAAAGAGGAGCCTTTTTCTTTAATGTGATCTGTAATTTCCTTGAAAGTATCCGGATCAGTCTCGTTTAAATTTCCTCCACCACTTCTTTTATTTAATCCGTAGATAAAAGGCTTCATGGTCAGAAGATTAAGCATCTTAATTTTTTCTAATTCTTTATCATCAAAAGAAACAGTGTTTGCCATCTCAGCCTTACCAAAAGCAAGTTCCAACCGAGCTAACGCTTTATCTTCTATGACCGCCTCTTTACTTCCCTTCTTAATATCATGAGACAAATTGGTCCTTCTTTTAACAACAGTTTCTAAATCAGCTAAAATTAATTCTAGATTTATGACTTCTATATCTCTTAGGGGATCAATGTTTCCATAAACATGGATTATCTCGTTTGTCCTTTCTGTTTTAATTGGAAAAATCCTAACCATTTCTAGAATGGCATCAACTTCTCTGATGTTGGCTAAAAATTTATTGCCTAGACCTTCCCCTTTTGAAGCCCCCTTAACAAGCCCAGCGATATCAACAAACTCAATCACGGCTGGTATTGTTTTCTCTGACTTAGAAAAATCTGATAATTTCCAAAGCCGGTGATCTGGAACAGCCACAATTCCAACCGATGGGTCAATCGTGCAAAAAGGATAGTTCTCCGAAGGAACTCCCTTTTTAGTTAAAGCATTAAAAAGAGTGCTTTTGCCAACATTTGGTAATCCTACAATTCCAATCTTCATAAGACAAAATTTAGCACAAAAAGAGACTTTTTGAAAGGTGTTTTATTTAGCAATTCTAACTGTTTTAATAGCATCTATTTGTCTACTCTGAGCTTTGAATATTATATCTTTAACCTTTGTTGGATTACGCATACCATACATCACAAACTCTCTATCTGTTCCGGCTGATTGAACTTTTATCGTCCCAATATGTAAAATGGTATTTAATAGACCGCGAGTTTCAATATTAATATCTTGTATTTTATCTAACCGAATAGACGAAACTTCTCTAGAGAAAAATCCCTTTTGGTCTACGCTAACTAATCTTTTGTCAGTCAAAATCCAAATATCTAAATAGTAATTAGTCCACGAATAAAAACAGACTAGCCAGAGTAAGGAAACAAAAATAAAATATAGGAAAACATACAGACTTAAAATATCTGAACCAGATTCTATCTTAATCATTTTTGTGAAAAGAAAAAGAAAAGCTGGCAAGCCTCCTAAAATTATAAAGAAGAAAATTTCTAGGATAATATAAAAATTATGTTTTCTAAAAGTTGAAATTATTTTTTCTTCTTGGTCTAAGATGTTCATATTTAATTAATATAATTGATAAGAAAGGTCCCCGACAAAAAAAGCAAAGCAATAGTTCCAACTAAATAAATAACTCTAGCAACAATAACCAGTGGGCTATAAGCACGGTATGAAGACCAATGAAAAAACAAAACGATTGAATAAAAAATAAAAATAGCTAAAAAAACTAAATATATAATAGACCAGATATAATTCGGAATAGACAACAAAAACTCTGAAATAGGAATCTTGTTAATAAAGTTAGAATAGTTTAAATCAATTAAAATTGCTGGGTTATAGTCCATTTTACTTTTGAATTAAATGCATTAGGGGCTCTAGTTCATTTCTATACTTCATTATCTCACTCTTGTATTTACTCATAACTAAAACCGAAGCATATTGTTCGTCCAATCCACCCTTTTTCTTTTCTTCTATTTCTTTAGTAATTTTTTCAAAAAGAGCTTTTACTTCTTTGTTTGAATCAATGCCCTTAAGTGCATCAACTATTTCTGGGTTTTCATCTAATTGTTTGGCTATGCTTTCCGCCTGATCACCCTTAATACCCTTCATCTGAAGCGCTTTTTTTGTAATGAATTTTTTAAATCCCATTTTTCAGATTCTTATATTATTTATTCTATAAGAATAATTATTTTCTAAATATATCCAAATTATAGCAAAAAATTCATTTCTATGCGAATATGATATATATGCAAAAACCAAAAATTATCGTCATCCTTGGACAGACAGCTACAGGCAAGAGTGATTTTGCGGTGGAGGTGGCAAAAAAGATAAACGGGAAAATAATTTCAGCTGACTCTAGACAAGTATATAAGGGTATGGACTTGGGAACAGGAAAAGTAACTAAAAAAGAAATGGAGGGTATTCCCCACTTTATGCTAGATATTGTCTCGCCCAAGAATAAAACTTTTTCAGTTAGCCAATTTCAAAAAATGGCTAATAAAAAAATCAAAGAGATCTTAGACAAGAAAAATATTCCAATTGTTTGTGGGGGTACCGGATATTATATTGATTCACTAATTAACTCTCTCCCCTTCCCAGAAGTTTTGCCTAATAAAAAACTAAGAAAAGAATTAGAAGCTAAAGACACGACAGAGCTTTTTGAAATACTTAAAAAAATAGACAAAGATAGGGCTAAAAACATAGATACAAAAAACAGGGTTAGACTTATTAGGGCCATAGAAATAGCTAAAGAATTAGGAAAAGTCCCCAAACTAAAAAAGACCCAAAAAGAATACGAAACTATTAAAATAGGTTTAACTTTCCCAGACAATGAATTAAAGAGGAGGATATACGAGAGACTTATTAAAAGAATTAAAAAAGGAATGATTAAAGAGGTTGAAAAATTACACGAAAGTGGAGTCTCTTGGAAAAAATTAGAATCGTTTGGTTTAGAGTATAGATATGTTTCTTTCTATTTGCAAAAAAAGATGACCAAAGAAGAAATGATTGAAAAACTTTTTTCGGCTATTTGGCATTTTGCAAAAAGACAAAAAACTTGGT
>DAOSXI010000036.1:2051-3999 GCA_035380385.1 Minisyncoccota bacterium | reverse complement strand
AAACCCCAGAACCAACAACCCATAACCCAGAACTTTTATTCGCGGCCGCGAATAAAAGTTCTAAATTTAAAAAAGAGGAAAATTTAAAAAATAGCTTTGTTTTATAAAACTTAAAAACAAAAAACACAATTTACACATTAAGAAACGGCCGTCTCTTAATGTGTAAAGCACTTTTTCACGAGCTCCTGTTTGACCCGTACAAACTTAGCCATGGCTAATTTTGTACGGGTTGGTAAAATTTCTAGGTTTTTTATTTTAGTATTTTGGTAATTAGTGGTTGAAATATTTGCGACTATTTGACAGCCAATCCCATGGGATTGGCTGTCAAATGGAAGCGACTAAAAATCTTGGGTGTTTAATTTGTTTTGCCAAAACAAAACCTAAAAAGGTGAAAAAAGTGTCAGGAACCTTTTTTGGTCTCCCTTTCCCCTTTTGGCAATATCAAGGTCAAACTTTCTAAATTTTATTTGTCCAATTATCAATACTATATGATTAACTGTACAAATGCTTGCACAAAATGAGGACTATGATACAATATTGATATCAATACGAAAAGGGGCTTCACTTATGTGACGCCCCCTTTTCATTTTATTTCTTTTCTATAAATTGACGAACAGTTTGTCTATCTAGCGATAATTTTAATTTATTATCAATCTTATTATACAAAGAGGACGCTTTGTTTCCTCTTGGAAATAGAATTCTCTTAAACCTCTCTTTTTCTATTAAATAATCAACTAGTTTTTTATAATCTCCATCACCTGAAACTAAAACTATTTTATCAAAATCAGTATCCTCAATTAAATTTTTCATTATTTCAAAAACAATATCTGTATCCACGTTTCCTTTCTTTCTAGAAATAGCATATTCACTATGATCTTTAAAAATTACTATAAATCCAGATTTTTGAATTTCTTTATACAATTCATTATTTTCTTCTTGTAAATAACCTATAAAATAATAGGCTTCTTTTATGTTGTATTTATCTTTTAGGTATATTTTTAATTTAGATAAATCTACAAACCATCCATCTTGTTTGGTTCCAAGATATAGATTTTGCCCATCTATAAAAGCTAGATTATTTTCTTTTTCATTCATTTTAATATTTTAACATGATTTTAAATAAAACGATGGATATTTAATTATAACTTCTCCATGAATGGTGCCTGTAATTTTTTTAGCCCCTCTTTGTTGATTATCACAAAACTCTAAAAATAAAATACTAAAACAAAAACTCAAAAATACTTTTTACAAACCTATACAAACTTAACTATGGCAAAGTTTATATAGATCAAGCAAAGAAGGTAATGCATATGTACTATGTAGGAAAATTATAAAACGAATCCGCGTTTGCAAATTCGTCTTATGAGTTACAAACTACTGAATCTTCTTTATTTTTATAAATTATCTAAAATTGTTTTTATATATTTATTGTTTAAATTGTGGTCTGTATTTTTGATAATGATTGATTTACTTTTAAATTTTTTAGCTAGCCATTTGGTTTTTTCTATTGTTTCTCTTTTTTCTTTATCTCCACAGATAAAGATTGCTGGGCTTTTGAGCCTAGTGTATTTTATTTTGTGAAACTCATCTATTTCTTTTTTACTAAACAAAAGAGAAACTTCTTTTTTGGGAAATCTATCTAGGTCTTTCTCTAAAACTGGAGGAATAGAACAGATAATAACTTTTTTAAATTTTATTTGAGTGCTTATAATATAGGCATATAAAGCTCCAACAGAAAAACCAACAAGAACATCTTTTGAAGTTGGTTTCTTTAATTGATCCAAAATAATTTTTATATTCTTACTCGGGGTTGTTCCTTTTTTAGAAATATAATCAAGAGGAATAACCGCCCCTCTTTTTTCTAGAGCTCTAATTATTTTTTCCGAATATTTAAATTTTTTAGTTTCTCCCCAGCCTGGGATAAAATATATTTTTTTAGTCATTTTTT
>DAOSXI010000036.1:0-1951 GCA_035380385.1 Minisyncoccota bacterium | reverse complement strand
TTAGCAATATCAAGGTCAAACTTTTTAAATTTTATTTGTCCAATTATCAATACTATGATTAAGCGTGTGAGCTGTTGACAATATCTTGATATTTGTATAAGATAAGTTGCAACTGCGTTTTACGCTAATTATTAATAATTTATGTTGGTAGTGTGAATAAAGAAGGTTTCTCGTAATCTTTATTCTAATTATCAACCAATAAAAATATATGGCAGAAGAATTTAACAGAGACAAGCCACACATAAATGTGGGAACTATGGGTCACGTTGACCACGGAAAAACCACTTTAACTGCGGCTATTTTAAATACCTTAGCCCGACAAGGGGAAGGTTTTGGTGCTAAAATTAAAGGAGTTGATGAAATTGATAACGCTCCAGAAGAAAAAGCTCGTGGAATAACGATTGCTCTTTCTCATAGTGAGTACTGGACTCCTAATCGTCACTATGCTCACGTCGATATGCCTGGGCACGCTGACTATATTAAAAACATGATTACTGGAGCTGCTCAAACAGATGGAGCCATTATTGTTGTGGCTGCAACTGATGGAGTTATGCCTCAAACAAGAGAGCACATACTTTTAGCTAAGCAGGTTAATGTGCCTAAGATTGTTGTCTTCTTAAACAAGTGTGATATGGTTGACGACAAAGATATGATTGACTTAGTTGAAGAAGAAGTTCGCGAACTTCTAACAAGCCAAGGTTTTGATGGAGCTGGAGCTCCTGTTATTAGAGGATCTGCTTTGAAAGCATTAGAATCAGCTGATAATAATGATGAATGGGCAAAGAAAATACTAGAATTAGTAGAAGCCCTTGATTCTTATATTCCTGTTCCAGAGAGAGACACCTCAAAACCTTTCTTAATGCCGATAGAAGATATTTTCTCAATTGAAGGACGAGGAACTGTTGTTACTGGAAAAATAGAAAGAGGAATTATCCATGTTGGAGATGAAGTTGAAATTGTTGGAATTAAAGAAACAACCAAAACAACAGTTACAGGAATAGAAATGTTCAATAAAAGCTTAAAAGAAGGTATGGCTGGAGATAATGCTGGAATACTTCTTCGCGGAACAAAGAAGGAAGATGTTAACAGAGGACAAGTTTTGTCTCAACCAGGAACAGTTACTCCTCATTCTGAGTTTGAATGTAATGTTTATGTCTTAAAGAAAGAGGAAGGAGGTCGTCACACTCCATTCTTTACCGGATACAAGCCTCAATTCTATGTTAGGACAACAGATGTGACTGGGGAAGCAGCATTACCAGCAGGAACAGAAATGGTTATGCCGGGAGATAATGTTACCCTAACAGTTAAACTAGTTAATCCAGTAGCCATGGAAGAACA
The DNA here is from genome assembly GCA_035380385.1 of Minisyncoccota bacterium. GTDB lineage: Bacteria > Patescibacteriota > Minisyncoccia > Phycocordibacterales > UBA9973 > UBA8515. Next base: position 613 of record DAOSXI010000036.1, on the reverse strand, counting down.
AATGCACTTTGCTATCCGAGAAGGAGGTAAAACAGTTGGAGCTGGAGTTGTTACTAAGATCATCAAATAAAAGGGAGTTTAATAAAGTTGAAAAAGTTATAAGGTTTTTCAGTTTCTGTTAGCTTTACAAACTTTTGACTTTATAAACTTTACAACTCAATTATGCCAACAACAAAAGTTACAAAACCTAAAAAGGGTAAAGAAGATGCGGTCGTTCAACTGCGGATTAGAGTTAGAGCCTACGAGAATAAGATTCTTGACACTTCGGTCAAGCAGATTATTGATACCGCCCTACGATATGACGCTAAGATAGTTGGACCGATTCCGCTTCCAACAGAAATTAAGAAATATACAGTAAACCGAGCTTCTTTTGTCTTCAAAAATGCTAGAGAGCAATTTGAGATAAGAATTCACAAGCGAGTTATTGATATTTTAAATCCGAACCCTAAAACAATAGAAGCTTTGACAAACCTATCATTACCATCTGGTGTTGATATTGATGTCAAAATGATGTAAATATGAAATTTATCCTTGGAAAAAAACTGCAAATGACACAGTGCTTTCAGGAAGATGGTACTTGTGTTCCGGTGACTGTTATTTCAGCAGGTCCTTT
>DAOSXI010000035.1:0-4005 GCA_035380385.1 Minisyncoccota bacterium | reverse complement strand
GTTGAGGGTAAAATAAGATTTGGAGTTTGGGCGTTTTTAGGCTACAATAAGCCAATGAGCGCATTGTGGAACAATTTATTTTACGAACCAATTTATAACCTCCTAATTTTTATTGTTAACAATATTACCTTTGGTGATGTTGGTTTTGCTGTTATTTTAGTAACATTGGTGGTTAAATTAATACTTTCTCCTTTAACTCTTAAATCCACTAAAAATCAGGTTTTAATGAAGAAAATGGAGCCAGAATTAAACCAAATTAAGAAAGACTTCCCTAATAAAGAGGATCAAGCTAAAAAAACAATGGAACTTTATAAAAAATACAAAACCAACCCAATGTCTGGTTGTTTAGTTGTTTTATTACAAATGCCAGTTATTTTTGCTTTATACTATGTCTTTTACAAAGGATTATCTATTAATACAGAAATTATTTATCCATTTATTCAAATTCCAGAAACACTAAACACTAATTTTCTCGGTATTTTAGATTTAGGGCAAAAAAGTTTGTTTTTGGGTGTAGTGACAGGTTTTACTCAGTTTATTCAAGGATATCTATCTAGCAAAAAGAAAAAAGAAAAAGATATTGAGGTGGTTAAAGAAATTCCTAAGGAAAATACAGCCCCATCTTTCCAAGATCAAATATCTAAAAGTATGCAAATGAATATTAAGTATTTTTTACCCATATTAATAGGTTTTATTGCTTGGAAAATATCAGCGGCGGTTGCATTATATTGGATAGTTAGTAATATATTTAATATTATTCAAGAATCAATTATTCGTAGGCGCTTATTAGAGAATTAAAGATAAACATGGACGTAGATAAGATAAAAGAAATAATAGAAAACATTTTTAAATACACATCTTGTGCTGTTTCAAAGTGTGAGTTTGTTGAAGAAGATGGAACTTCTTGGTTTTTAATTGAAACACCAGACTCTGGTTTTATGATTGGGCGGGACGGAGAAACACTTAAATCACTTAATTATTTAATTCAAAAAATGGTTGAAAAAGATAAGGAGGGCGAAGAAAGAATAAGCTTCTTTATAGATGTTAATGGCTATCAAAAAAAGAGGTTTGAAAATTTAAAAAATATTGCTCATATGATGGCCGAAAGAGCTCGATATTTTAAGAGTAATATTGAGATAGACCCGATGCCTGCTTATGAAAGAAGAATCATCCATTTATTTTTAGAAAAAAACAAAGACATTAAAACAGAATCAGAGGGTTTTGGTAAAGACCGCCGAGTAGTTATTAAATATATTGGAGAAAATAACTAATTCTTTTAATTTAAGCTCAAGCTCCACAAGGTGGAGTCTTTTTTATTGGTAAAGAAGAGCATATCTTCTTCGTTGTCTAAGAAAAGATTAATAGCATCTACAGGTACCTCATCTCTAGAATCAGCAATAGTTCTTTTACTCATTGTTTCGGTGTTTATTTTAGCAAAAAGATCATCAAACGAGACTAACCCTTGATACCAAACATCCGGATATTGATTACCATAAATAGTATTTGGTAAGGCACAATAAACAGAAGTATTGTCTTTTGACCAAATACATTTTTCAGCTAACCCGTATAGGTCTAATTCGGTCGTTATCTTGTCTTTAGTATTAAAAACAGCTAACTTAGGACCACTTTCTGTTGCATAGCTATAAAGTAGGCGAGAGCCGTCAGGGCTTGGTTTTGATGTTAGACCCCAAACATTTCCAAAAACCTTAGAAAAGCTCTTTGTTTTTGGGTTTAAGAGATAGGTGCTACCTTCGGCTAAAAAAGAAGCTTTGGTTGTTAAATAAACATTATTATTATCCCAATCAGATAACCATTCAGTAAAAGGAGAATTAAAAATCTGAGTTTTTTGCCCGTTTTCAAAATCTTTTAGTACACCAATAATAGTATTATTATTTTCAACTAAATAAAAAGCTTGAGTCCCGTCTTCTGAAACACTAATATCAGTTACCCCGGTTGGTAAATATTCTCCTTTTGATTTACCCATAGTGGCCATAAAACTACTAATTTGATTATCGGGAGAAAGATAACGATATATAACACTATTTCCCTTTTTATTAAAATAAGCATCATAAATAGAAGGAATAGTTGCGTTTGATATTTTTTCTTCTGCTTTGTTGTCTAAAAACTTTCTGTAAATATGCCCGTTTTTTCTTTCGGTGTATCTAACAGTTTTCACAATTTCATAATCTTCTCTCTCTTCGGTTTTAATTGTATAAAAATGAGGAGCAGTCGTGTCGTCTATTTCACCCGTTACAGGCAGGTCATTTAATTTTTGAAAATTTTCCACCGCTTTCTTAAAAGCAGGCCCAAAAACACCATCAATGACAAGTGGAGGGTTGATAGAAAGGGTTTCGTTTAATATTTTCTGAATCTCTTTTCGACCAGCAACTGTGTTTTTATCTATCGTTTCTCTAATCTCCCTAGGTGGTTCATCGTAATTTATAAATCTTTTTTCCAAAAGGAAAGTAGCTCCAGCTATTGGGAAATCTGTTAATTGATAAAACTTAGATATTTCTTCTTCGGGAATGCTAGGGGTAGAACTACCTGTACCCGGTTCTGTTTGCGAAGGACTGCTAATACCTGGTCCCTCAAAAGAAGGATAGCCGGTTGTCCCCTCACCTGTTTCGGAACCATTTTTTTCTGGCCGATTAAACAAATAATAAACACTAAAACCTATTAAACAGGTCAAGATAATTGTGATTATTAAAATTGTTTTTTGTTTTTTCTGCATAGCTAGTTTATCTTCACACTTATACCGCTTTTAACATAAGGAAGAAGAGCTAAAATATCTGAATTGGCTAATCGGATACACCCGTTCGTTGTTTTTAATCCCCCAGACTGGTTTCCATGAATTCCAATACCTCGATATTTACCATCGTCCTGCTTCGGGTCTAGTAACCAAAAACTAGCTCCCATATTTGAGCAAGATTGACTATAAACAGGCTTACCGTTTTCTTCTGTATTAACACTGACAATCTTCCACTCTCCTTTTGGTGTTCTTTTGTCTCCAACTTCTCCCTTGCCAACTTCTGCATAACCGTTGGACCCCGGACTCATATCTGTCTCATGGCGACTTTTTTCTCCGTTTTTATTTAAAACAACAATGAATTTATTTTTACTAGAAGAAATCTCAAAAGAATCAATTTTCCACCCTTCTTTTATTTTATTGACAGCCCCTGTTATGTTTGAATTAACAGCAACAAGTGTTCCGTAAGCCCCCCCTCCTTCTTTGCAGTTTGGGTCAACACTATCATCACCAGAATCAGGTAATTCAATAGATATTTTTTTAATTGACAACCCCTTATTTCCAATTAAATCTGGGCTAATGGTGTTTAGTATGGCAAACGAACCCAAGGCAATCAATAAACCCAAAAGAGCGTTGGTCATTTGGTCTTTAGCTTTACTTTTTCCAAAGATTGAGTCTTCCCCCATATATTGAATACCCGCAACTATAAGCATAATAACAGCTAGGGCCGAAATTATTCCAATCGCAAGCTTGAATATTATAGAAAGATAATTACCAACAAAATTATCTTTTCCAGGATCATAACTGACAAAATCTAAACTACCAATTGGTGCTAATAATTTATAACCGTTAGGTCTATCTTCCTGGGTGCTGTTTGGAAGAAGATCAACGGGGACTATATTTACTCCTGCGCCCTCTTTTGCACAATTACACTTAAGTGGGTTTGCTTCTTGAAAATTCTTACAACCAGCTTCGTCTCCAATAAAATAAATATCAGTTTGTGCGTTAAGACCTGTACACACCCACGAACCCTCGGTGTCTATTTTTTTACAAGTATCAGTCTTGCACTGTTGATATGGGTGGTGAGAACTTATGTCGCACGAAGATTCGTCATTAAAAAACAAAGAACCACTACCCTCAATTTTTTCACATTGCCAATATTCTTCTCCAAAAGCTTGGCTAAAAGATAAAATAAACATTAAGAATATAAAAATTATTTGATTTAGTTTTTTCATGTTAAAAATTTATTTTTATTGAAT
>DAOSXI010000034.1:0-4062 GCA_035380385.1 Minisyncoccota bacterium | reverse complement strand
CGCGATAGCGTAAGTTGGGTAAAAAGAAAAAATACCCAAATTTCGCGATAGCGTAAGTTGGGTATTTTTATTTAAATAAACAGCCCAAGACATCAAAGTAGTCTGGGGCTGTTTGTTTAGATATTTCTAGTTTTTAGCTTCTTTCGTGTCTTCAATTTCCCCTTCGGTTTGATCTTCTTCTATCTTTAAACTTTCTTTTAATTCTGGAACCATCTCTTCAATCTCTTCTATCGTCTTAAACCCATTATGGACTTCCCCGTTTATAACTAGGGCTGGTAGGTTATCTTCAACTTTATAAATAGCAATCATCGCCTTAATCGCCGATAAATCTAGATTATAATCAAAAGAATAAACTCTCAATTTTGGATATTTTTCTCTTAGGCTCGTTAAAACATAGCCCTGCTTAGTACAATCCTGGCACTCTGTATTTTTATAGAAATAAAGGATAAAAGTAGATTCTTCTCCACACCGTTCTGTTATCTTTTTCATTAATAAATAATCTTTAATCTGTAAAAGAGAATAGTATTTTTTTAAACTAATAACTTCTTCGTTTTCTATGCCTATATTACTTTCACTGTATGATAATTTTTCAGCTAATGAATTTAATTCTGAAGACAAGACGGTTGAAGAAGAAATATCTTCACAAGATAACTCTTCTAATAAAGAAAATTGAATTTCTGAAGATTGTAGATCGAGCGAAATGGTATTTTCTATGTTCTGTAGTTGTTTAATTCTCCTTTGGTCTAAGAAACCTGAAAACCATAATCCAGTTAAAAAAATAGCTGAAGTTATTAAGAAGACGACGATGTATCTTTGCCAATTATTTTTTTTGTTATTATTCATAAAATTAAGACGATTTAACCTTTCTCTCCCCTGTCCAACTAGACTCTTTAGAAACTATAGAGTTGAGAGCGGCTTTAAGCATCCAGAAGGGAGCTATTACGCTATAAACAATTAAATAATAAAAAACCGACATTGAAAACTTGGCCCTATTTTCAGCTAATTTCCGCCCTATCAAAAGAGAGGTTAAAATTAAACCATACATAAATATGGAGCTAAAAATAACAGCCTTGGTATTGAAAAAGAACCAATCAAAATTAAAACCGTTGAAAGAAAATAAATTTTCAAAACCAACAGTCTGAATCTGGATTATTTTGTGATAAATAAAATTAGATAAATTATAAATGACATTAACAAAAAGAAAAATCACCCCTAGAACCCCAATAATACCAGACGGTAAAGTCAAAAGACCAACTGTTCCATATTTTTTCTTAAACAATAGTGTTTTGTAATCCATTAAGTTTTTTATAAAACCATAAATCCATCTTAGCCTTTGCTTGTAGAGCTTGCGAACAGTATTGGGGGTAATAGTATAAACATAAGCATCGGGACAATGGTCTATCTTATAACCATTTTTTTGCATCCGGAGAGCAATTTCTTGATCCTCAGTATTATGCGCCTTGTGGTAAGGACCTAATTCATCAAAAACTTTTTTACGAAAAATAGAAAACGGACCAGGAGTCACATGAATTCCTCCGACAAAACCAAGCATTTTCTTATTATAAATTGACATATGGTATTCAATCGTCTGGGCTTTCTGTAAGAAGTTTTTCGGTTCATAAACGACAATTGATGGACAAACGGCCATTGTCTCTTTGTCTCTTTCAAAATAAGATAAAATTCTTTTTAGGGCTTGTGGGTGGACCAAAGAATCAGAATCAAGGCAACCAAAAAATTCTGAATCTGTTCTCTCTAGTGCCAAGTTTAGAGCTGTGTGTTTTCCCCCATTTTCTTTTGTAAAAGCAAAAATATTTTTGCCATTATGAAATTCTTTAATTATGTTCCAAGTATTATCCTTACTCCCATCATCTATTAAAAAAAGCCTAAGCTTACTCTTAGGATAATCTAAATTAAGGAGAGAATTAACGGTCTTGGTAATTGTCCCTTCTTCGTTATAACAAGGCACGGCTACTGTCACCGTTGGATAAAATTTAAGTTTTAGCTTGTCTGGATTTTTAATTATTGTTTTTCTTTTTTCAATATAAGTAACAAGGAAAAAGACCTGAATATATATGGCTAAAAAAGAAAAAACATAAAAAAGTATACTAATCACCGAATCCATAGTAATTGTAATTATAGCATTATTAGCTATATTTTTCAATGTTTTATATAAACAAAAAAGTATGCTATGATTAAAATTATAACCTAACAAGTTATGTGTAGACTTTATAATTTAACATTAATAAGCTAACAACTTATTCAAGAAATATGGGAAAAGATAAACAAATAAACACTCCAGTGGCCATAATTGTTGCTGGTCTTCTTGTCATGGCTGGAATTATTATTACGGGGGGCTTCAAGTGTAATTGCCAAGAGATAGAGCCCAAAACCTTATCAGAGGAAATTGGGGTTACAAAAGATGATTTAACTAAGTGTATTGAAGGAAAAGACTTAGAGGCTCTGGGAGAAAAAATAGAAGCTAGTGTTTCGGGTGCTATGGTTAATGTTCCCGAAAACCAGAGGGGCACCCCTTACTCAATCATCGTCGGAGCCAATGGGTTTAAAACAGAAATTCGCGGGGCTAGACAACCTGAGCAAATTAAAGAATTAATCGCCGAAGTAAATAGTGGAGAAGTCACTGACCCTTATGAAGGAGATCTTGTTGTTTCTGAAGAGGGAGATAGAATAAACGGTAATCCTGATGCTCCCATTAAAATAATTACCTATTCCGACCTAGAGTGTCCTTATTGTGCTATGTTAAATGAATATCTAAAACAAATTGTTCTAGAATCAGATGGTCAAGTAGCTACGGTCTTTAGGCACTGGCCAATACATCAAAACTCGTTTACAAAATTAGTGGCTGCTGAGTGTGTTGGAGATTTGCTTGGAAATGAAGCCTACTTCCAATATATAGACTTAATATTTGGCTTAATGACAGAAGAGGAAGAAGATAGTATTGAAGATATCCTTTAAGGATAATAAATAACAACAAACAAAAACACCGCCCGAGGCGGTGTTTTTGTTATCTTAGACAAAGTAATTCTTTAATCTTTGTATCTTTTCATTATTTCTTAATTTCTCGTGGACCTTAGCTTCTATTTGCCTTATTCTCTCGCGAGTAACACCAAAATCTTGACCAACTTCTTCTAGGGTATGCTGAACGCCATCATTAAGACCATATCTCAATTCCAATATTTTTCTTTCTTTGGGATTTAGTGTTTCTAGAACTTCCTTAATTTGATCAGATAAAATTCTTCTGGCGGCTTCTTGGTCGGGTCTTAATATCTTATCATCTGGGATAAACTCTCCCCGAGTTGATTTTTCTTCATCATCACCAATTGGTTGCTCTAAAGAAACAGTATCTTGATTTATCTGTTCAATAATATTTATTTTATCTATATCTAGATTCATCTCCGTAGCAATTTCTTCAATTAGTGGCTCTCGTCCTAAATCCTGAGATAACCTTCTGACAACTTGTTTATATTTAGAAATTGTTTCAACCATATGAACCGGAATACGAATTGTCCTAGATTGATCTGCTAATGCCCTAGTAATTGATTGCCTAATCCACCAAGTAGCATAAGTTGAAAACTTGTAACCTTTTGTTCCATCAAATTTTTCAACTGCCTTGAAAAGACCCAAGTTCCCCTCTTGGATTAAATCAAGCAAGGTTAGGTCTGAACTTCGGCCAACATATTTTTTAGCAATAGAAACGACTAGGCGAAGATTAGCTCGAGCTAAAAGATTTTTAGCTTCAACATCCCCTTTTTCAATACGATATGCTAAGTTTTTTTCTTCGCTGGCGGGAATTAAAGGATATTGACCAATTTCTTTAAGATATATCTGAATTGAGTCATAAGCTGGAGTATTACGGGAATAGCGTAAAGCAATTTTCTCATCTTCTCCATCTAAATCTAACAGATTACCCCCTTCTAAAACATCAATACCAGCCTCTGATAGTTTTTCATAAAGTTCATCTAAAAATAAGACATTTTCTTCTAAGTCTGGAAATATTTTAATTATCTCGTCGTAGGTTATGAAGCCTCTTTTTTTACCTTTCTC
>DAOSXI010000033.1:0-4505 GCA_035380385.1 Minisyncoccota bacterium | reverse complement strand
ATATTTCTAACTTCAATCATAATTACCTAGTCATTCCACCTGAAGAAAAACCTCCTCCTCCAGGGTGACCAGCCGACATCATACTTCTATAGTCAGGCATCTTGGAGTCAAACGAAGCATCTGTTATTATTTTTGAAATTATCTCTTGTCCTTCCTCTAACCCAGAAATAATTTCTATTTTAGTATCATTAGATATTCCAGTTACAACTTCTTTTTCTATTATTTTTGAATTGGTCTTAATCTCTTCATCTAGATTATCGTCTTTTACTTCTTGTTCTAAAATCTGAACAAAAGATTTACCGTTTTTTAGATTAACTGAAGCTACTGGAATTATTAAGATATTTTCTTTATCTTCGGTTATAATTTCAACATTAACACTCATCCCAGCCTTAACCCGTTTGTCTTCTTCTTCAAAAGTTATCTCAACTTCATAGGAGACAACGCCTGAGTTAACTTCTCCCATTAAATTAACTTTTGAAACAACCCCTTTCAACTCAAGATCTGGGATTGCATCAAATGTTAAATTAGCATTTTGTCCTTCTTTAATTGAAATGATATCAACTTCGTTAAAGAATACTTTAGTTATTTTTTGCTCTGTCATTAATGTTCCGTAAGAAGTTAGGGACTGACCTGGTTTAGCTGTTAAGTTGGTTATTACTCCATCAAATAAAGCTCGGGTAAAACATTTATTATAACTTAGCTGTTTACTTTCAACCGACAACTCTGCTGATTTAATATCAAGTTCATCTGCCCCGCCTGCTTTTGTCTCAGATAAAGATTGTTCTGCTTCTTCTATTGATTTAATATCTGAACCCAACGTGTTGGCGTAATTATTAACATCTAATAACCATTCAGAAACAATATTCCTTATTTCTGTCTCACTAGTGTTACCAAGGGCTCCATCTTTATAGTTAATAATTAAAATAGATGCTGTTTCTGTCTTCTTAATAGCAAGAGAAAGAGTATCTGCGGTATCTCTGGTTTTTTCTAGTAAGTTAAAGATATCTTCTCTGTTACTTAATTTAGTTAGAGATTTATATCTTTCTAATAAATCATCAAACTTCTTATCTGCTTCCTTAAAACTCCGCCTGGCCAAACTAACCTCCTCTCGTCCTGTGGCCTTAACCGTAGAGATATTGTTATAACCCAAAAATCCGTCTGAGGCATAAAAATCTTCCATTTCTATTAAAATATTATTTATATCAGAGACAAAAGAAGTGATGTCGTTCCAGCTATTTTCGTAAATATTCTCTAGGTCATTTTCTTCTCTCATAACAGATAAAGTATCAGCTGTGGTAAGTTTAGCTAAAGACAACTTGGCATTTTCTAGGGCGATTTTTTGATCTCGGCAATCTATACTAGCAATTAAATCTCCCTTTTTGACAAATTGTCCATCAGAAACAGCCACATAATTTATCGTCCCAGAAGTTTCCGGTTTTATTTCAACGCTGTTTAATGATTCAACTTGGCCCGTGGCTGTGACTGTCGTCTTTAAGTCTGATCTAACTACTTTTTCTAAAATATATCTTGGGTTATCATTGTCGCCCTTCCGTAAAACCAGAAAAAGTATCAGGCCAATTAAAATAATGGCCACTAATAAACTTAAAACTTTATTTCTCTTTATAAAATTTTTTATCTTTGTTAACATAAATGATTGTTATACCCCAAAATTTACAAATGGAGCGTAGAATAATCTAATAAAGTAAACTTCTCCTTAACGGCATGTATTGTGGGGCTTAGTTTGATTATTCCCCTATTTTCTATCGATTAACTTCTAATTCTACTATTTTCTGTCATTTTAGTCAATCGCTAAAATTTTATTTGCCATAGCTTGGGATACTCTCCTTTTTATTAAAATACAAATTAGCAAAACGAGACATCGTATAAAGAAGGCTAGATAGCCTGTTTAGGTAAGAAATACTATTTTTATTAATCTGTCTTAGCCCTTCATCCCGAACTGCTACTACCCTCCTTTCTGTCTTACGAGCTAGAGTCCTTGTATAATCTAACTTGGCACTTGCTAAGCAACCTCCTGTTATAATAAAACTTTTTATTGGGGGGATAACCAAAGCCATCTCGTCAATAATTTTTTCAATTTTGTTTATTTCTGTTTTTTTTATTGAAATATTAAAACCCCCAACCTCGGCTTGAATGACAAAAAGATTTTGTTGAATACTTTCCAGTATTTGATCAAATTTTAACTTTTTAAAATTTATATCTTTAATTTCTGCTTCTAGTTTAATTAGACCAATAAAAGCGTTAAGCTCATCAAGTGAGCCAAGTGATTCTATCACAATTGAGCTTTTAGAAATACGCCCTTGGTCACAATAAAACAGAGAAGTGTCTCCCTTGTCTCCTTTTTGAGTGTAGAAAATATTTTCTTTTTTAGCTTTATCTTTCATTGGGTTAATTATACCACCCAAAATTACATTACCCTAAGCTATTGACTTTATTGGGAAATAATTTATAATACAGCGAAACCAATAAAATTTAATAGATATGCTAAATTTACCGATTATTGTAATCACTGGAGATTTAAGAAAGAAGAAGGAGAAGAAGTTTGAACAAAAAATCTCTAAAAAATTCACAGGTTACCAAGTTGTATTTCTTCACTTGAGGGACAGCAACATAACCAAAGAAGACTTGATCTGTTTCTTTAAAAAACACAAATTCTATTGTGTGATTCTTAAAGATTGCCACGATACCTTTATGGTAAAGTTATCAAACCTCTTTGAAGTTACAATTAAGGACAAAACCCCCCTAATTCCAGTAAAGGGGGAGGAGTGCGAGAATTGTTTAGCAAATATTATAAACATTATAAAAGGGGCCGCTTAGGCCCCTTCTTTTATTTTCTATTCTGTTGTCACTCCGTCAAATTCTGGTTCATCCCTTTCTGCTTCTTCTTTTGTTTTTCTAATTGTTCCCTCTTTATGATGAGCGGGGGCATATATAGTGTAAAGTTTTAATCCCTTTTCGCCAGCAATCACATTATGCCTTGCTCCACTTGGAACAATGACAGCATCTCCATCAGCCACCTTGTATTCATTTTCGTTGATAATAACTTTCCCTTCCCCGTCTTCAAAACGGAAAAATTGGTCATTTTCTTCGTGAACCTCTAAGCCTATCTCTTCATTAGGTAGCAAGCTCATCAAAACTAGTTGTAAGTGCCCTCCAGTATATAATACTTCTCTAAAATTATCATTTTCTAATGTTAATTTTTCTATATTTCCATTGTATCCTTTTTTCATATTTTTATTTATTTTATTTTCTAATAATCTCTGACCTTTTTACATTATAACATAAATCTAAAATTAATTAGGGTAATTTTTCACCTCTAAAATAATTGACATCAACCGGCCCGTCTATTCCCGAAACACGGCAAGTGTCACATGCTTGCCAAAAACTCCAATCTTTTTGGATTATTTTTCTAATTTCAGTTTCATTTTCAAGGCCAAATATATTTTCATAATTATCACTATCTATATGACGATCAGTTACTCTAGCCCAAAGTAAATAGTCTTCCTTTTCTAATTTTTCAAAAAATAAATTTTTAAATTCGTGGTAAGTATCTATTGATGTGTAAATTATCGGCTTGGTCTGATAATGATTTTTTATTAAATTAAAAAACTCCAATAATTCTTGTGTTTCCCATTCTATCCCTTCTTTACTTCGACAATTCCTATATGTCTCTAAATCTAAAACAGGTGGCAAGCTTATTTTATTTTTATCTACATTTTTAATAAAATGTTGAGCCTGTTTAGCTCCATTTTCACAAAGTCTATAAAAATGGTAAGCGCCTATTTTTAAATCCTGATTGTTTCCTTTGTCTAAGTTGTCAGAGAATTTTTTATCTACTAAGTTTAAACCCTCAGTGGCTTTAGCGAAGACAAAAGAAATATTATCTTCTTTGACTTTTTTGAAATCTATGTCTCCTTGATATCGAGAAATATCTATTCCTTTAATTTTATATTCCGGAAGTTCTTTTTTTATTGCAACTTCTTTATTTTCAACCGAAGATTTTTGTTGATCTTTTAAAAATAAAAAAATCGTGGCAACCAGTATGACCAAAACCACTAGTGGTATAAAAATATATTTATGTTTTTTTGTGAATTTCATTTTTAAAAAATTTCAATTATTAAACAAACACAATTTCTTTTCTCTCCTCCACCCTTTTAGTTCTGCCTCTCTTTGCCTAGCTTCTTTCAATGTCTTAAATTCCTCTTGGTACCTTAAGATTACAGGCCTTCTTATTTTTGTATAGTGCGCTCCATATTTTGAATTATTATGTTGTTTTAATCTTCTTTCAAGATTATTAGTACAACCAACATATAAACTTTTATCTGCACACTCTAAAATATAAGTAAAAAATTTCATATAAAAAATACTATGCTACAATTTGCCCTTCGTCATTCTTTCTCAAGGACTTCTTCACATCTTGTGTTGTCAGCCGAAGGCCCTGACGACCGAAGGGATGAAGTGGCCGAAGGCCCTGACGACCGAAGGGA
>DAOSXI010000032.1:0-4597 GCA_035380385.1 Minisyncoccota bacterium | reverse complement strand
ACAATAACCCCATTTCTAACTTCTTTAATGGGGACAAAATCTTGTGAACTTTTTGCGTTGATAGCCATATATTGTTTATTTAAAAATCAAAATCTCCTTAATTATATTGATATTATAACACAATTATTTCTCTTGCTCATTGTTTAAGAGAGAATCATCTTGAATATCTAAACTCCAAGAAAGGTCTCTTAAATTACCAGATGAAGAAGTTGGAATAAAAGAGGTGGCTGGAACCTCCTCTTCCTCTTTTTTGTCACCAGCTTTTTTAATTTTCTGTTTCCAAACATACAATTTGTTGGTCGTAAAATATTTAACAGCAGATTGAAACATAAAAATAAAAGGTTTACCGTTTGGTTTATAGAAAGCCAAAGCGGCTGCGAGTCCGGCGACAGGTATCATTAAAAAAATAGCAATTACGAGGGGTATTGTTTTATAAATAACAAAAACCAAACCAGCTCCGCCAGCCAAATATATAAATTGCTTAAAGGTCAATGGACCAAAAAGTTTATCTTCAATATCTATAAATTGTGGCACTCTAAATTGCATAATGATTATATCTTTTCTCTATAAGGATCTATTTGATAATCTCCTTTTGGAGTAGAATCAGTTTTTTCTGTAATTATTGTTTCTTTTGGTGTGTTGTTGGGGCTAAGTGGTTCCTTCTTCTCTTCTTTTTCTACACTGAGACCCAAAACCTTGTTTTGACCCTTGTTTAAACCTAAGGGTAAAGGAATTGCTGTTTTGTCTATAATTTTTTCTACAGGTTCAAATTTCTGATTCTCAGAAGTGGGCTCTTCCCCTTTTCTTTTTGGGGGAAGAGGGATATCTTCTTTTGTTTCCACTTCCTTTTTTTGCCACATCTTTGGGGTCTGATCTTTTTTATAAGGCGGGACAGGGACGATCTCTTCCTTTTTCTTTTCTTCTTCTTGAAAGATCTTTTGTTCTTGTTCTTTAATTATAACAATAATATCTTTTAGAACGCCTTGATTTATGTCTTCAACTAAATTGACTAAAGATTCGTTTGGTATATTTATTTTATTTTGCAATCTGTTTTTATAATCAGCTGGCCTAATTTCATTTTTCATCACCTTGATGGTTAAGTCTTCCAGAATACCCATTTGCTCAATTGTTAGTTTGTATTTTTCAGCAATGTTGTATGTCTTTTCCTTCCAATTTGATTTAGATATAGCTTCCTCTATGTTTTGTGGGAGGTCAGAAAAAATAGGGTCTTTTGTTATTGCGAGGTCTGTTTTATCAATTTCTTTCTCCAGCTCCTTTTGTATTTTTTGAAAAACCAAAATGTCCATTTCGGTGATTAAAGAAATGGTTTTTTCTTTAGAAATATTCATCTCTAGTCCAAGCTCTTTAGGGTAGTCATCTGTTTTTAATAGGCCACATAATAGTAATTCCGTTTTCTTCTCTAGGATTTTTAATTGCTCGGGGGAATATTTTGTACCCATTCGCTTGATCGCCTCTCGCCAATTAGCAGCATCAATAGCTTTCTTTGTCTTCTGTGGCAAGTTTGCACGAGCCTGCAGAATATCTAATTGTAAATTGTCTTTATACATTATTTAATGAAATTAGTATAATCACCTCCTGATAAAATAAAATTAACTCTTTTGTCCCAGTTGGTATTATTTAGTTCAGCTTCTTTTTTTATTGAAGTTATAATTTTTTTACTAATTGGGTTAAAAATTCTTTCTTCAGCTTCTTTTGTAATTCCCAAAATATCGTTTTGGCTAAGCCCCATATCTTCTATTGCTAGTTTGAATAAATCATAATTTTTAAGGCCCAATAAGACGAGAGTCGTCTCAACCATTAAAAGGTCTAATTCTTCCTCGTTAAGGTAATATTTTTCTCCGATTTCTTTGGTAACATTCTCCCAATCAATAGAACTAATAGCCAGACGATTTCTTTCTGGTATTCCTAACATTATTTTATTTATTTCCTCTTTTAATTCTGACTTCATCTATTTTTTATTAATTGATTGATATAATTTATTGGCTTGATCTTGTGCTTGTTCATCGCTTACTCTCCCATGAGAGAGGTAATCAAAGAGATTATTTGCACTACCCTCCCAGTTTTTTGCCCTTGCGAATTTACTTTTGTTCTCATCTTGTTTTATTTTTGCTGACAATGATGTAGATTCTTTTCTTGTTTCACTTAGAGATTTACCATATCCTCCATTTTTTTCTGCTGCTTTTTTGGCATTTTGTACACTTTCGAAATTTACGCTTGCCACTTCAAATTCTTTCTCTGCTTCATCATTCTTGGCGACGGCCTCTTTCTTCGCATCCCCAAGAGATTTTATTTCACCTTCCAATTGTTTTATTTTTTCTGTTCGCTTACCCCGTTTCTCCTCTACTTCTTTTCCAGCTTCTATTCTTGTGCTTAACACCGTTTTGGTTTCCTCGTCTTTAAGTTTCTTTATTTTATCTTCATGTTGTGTAACTTTATCTTGTGCCTGTTTTATTGCCGCTTCATCTAGTGAGGGGGCGAGTCTTAATCTACCCAACTCACTCTCGGCCTTTTTCTTTTCAGCCTCTGCTTCTCCTATCGTCGTCGCAAAAGATGATTTTACTTTTTGTACTTTGTCTTCTACCTCCTTGTCGTCTTCTTTCTTTAATTTATCAATGTCACTAAGCCTCTTTTTTTCATCCATAGCCTTATTAAGAGAATTATCTATAGAAGCAACAGCGCTTGAAGTTGAGTTCTTCCTATTTTCAGCTTTTTCATATCTTTTTCCTATCTCCTCAGCCAATTTTTGTGATATATTTTTGTTGCTAGTATTATAGCTTCCTTCCTCTAATTTAATTTCAATTTTTCCATCCTTTATTTCTGCGCCTGCCCCGTTTTTAATATCAGAGACATTGTTTTTAGCTGTTTCTAGTTTTTTATCTGCTTCGGCTAGTTTTTTATCTGCCTCGGCTTTTACTTGTTCGGCTTCTTTTACTTTTTGTTGAGCTGCTTCCTCACTAGCGGTTCCTTTGGCTTTTTCTAATTCCTTCTCTGCATCTTTGAGTTTTTTATCGGCCTCGTTTCTATTTTCTTTTTCTTCTGCATATTTTTCTTTTGCCTCATCTCTTTCTTTTTCCGCTTGTTCTAGTACTGGAGAAATTTTAACCTCAAGTTCAGCTTGTTGTCTATCAAGCCCTTCTCTTTTTTTCTCATTTTCTGTTTTTGGTTTTAATTTATCAAGATCAGCTTGTCTTTTTTCAACTTTCTTAACTTTCTCTTCTTGGTTACCAAGAAAACCAACTCCTGGCTTAGAGCCCGAAGCCATTGTCTTTTTAACAGAACCTGAAATTCCCAGTCCGCTTGCCGCTTGTTCTCCTATTGTTGTGTTTCTGAAATCAAAACTTTTCTGTCCAACTTTTAATCCTGCGTTTCTAAGGGTTCCCCCAACAAGACCTTTAAAACCACCCTTCTTTTCCATGTTGGTTAAGGTTTCTGATCTTGCCATCCTAGCCCCCATTGCACCAACTGTTCCTCTCATGGCCATAGCGGCACCCCCTGTAGCCAATCCTATTGTTGTTCCAGCAATTTTATTTCCCATATCTGATACAAACTTACCGGCTTGCCCAGACATTGAAATAGCGATATCTTTAGCTTTCATTAAGAGCACAGATAAGAACAAGAACGGAATTAGAATTCTTAAGACAAACTCAAATCCAGTTGGGCTTCGGTAGGCATCAGTTATACCCAAACCTGAATCCAGGAAGGTGATAATTATATATAAAAAGAAACAAAAGATAGGGGCCACGAAAGCCATTGAAGCCGTTTCTTTTAGCCAGTTTTTAAAACCGGTGTGACTAAAGAAAGCAATTGGAGATAAAATCATTGCCAGCCACAACATAACCACACGGGCGATAAAAACAAAAGTTAGATTAAAGAAGACGACAATTCCAATAATACAAATAGCTGCGGTTACAAAACAAATTATAACAAAAGTTCCTAACCCCACGGGGATATCATTGCTCACCTGTTCCGCCCTAGAAACAGTTGAGCCAATGTTTTGATCTCTTTCGGCTTCAGTTAAGGCTTCTGTCATGTTTTCGCTTTTTTCTCCCAAATACCCTATGTTTCCACTTTGGGTTAAAAGACTGACAGGGTTTACCTTTTGAACTAAAACCTCAGAGAATTTAATCTCTCCAGCCGAACCTAGGGTTGCGTCGGCCCCACTGCTAGATTTAAAACTAATTGTTTCAGAGTTATAAAAGATTCGAGATAAAATATTAGACGCATCAATAATTAGACGAGTGGCGAAAAGACTGAAGTTTATTAAAAGCCCGATTATAATAACATTAATAATTAAACTCTTTGGATCGCTCTTGCCACTACCGAGACCAAGCACAACTTTAAAAGCAATATAGAGGAGAATAAAAATAAAGAACAAATTACAAATATCTCGAACGATTCCCCAACCTTCAACTACAAAGACAGAGCGATATGACTTATCATCAAGTGAATACATTAAAGTAAAATCAAGAGCTTTTCCCGTAAGCCCAAAAAGAAAAGCAGCTGGTTTGAATATTATTGTGTAAGCGAACTCAGCAAAACAGCCCCTAAGATTTCCAATACTACAATCAAAAGCATC
>DAOSXI010000031.1:2749-4680 GCA_035380385.1 Minisyncoccota bacterium | reverse complement strand
TTTTTTTGCTTTTTCCATGATAAATATTTTATATTTAGAAATAATAATTTAACAAAAGAATACTTTATTTTTAATCTCTTATCAACAAAAAAACACTCCCTTGGAGTGTTTTTATTTACCCAATATGACACCATACCTGTGCCTGGTGTTATATTTATATTCCCTAACTTCGTTAGAGAAATTTGGGTCCACAAAACGGACTCGTCCTGTCCATGCCTCCCACTCCCCTTCTTTTCTGTTGGCCCCCAAGAAGACAACTTTAATTTTCAAGGCCGTCATCTTCTCTTCGGGAATATCACACGATATCTCCGTCTCTTTTTGGTCAAAGACTGACAACATAAGGTCAAAACGGTCCGGGCCATAGGGCATGTTGAAAGAATTAATCGGCAAATTTTTCATAATAAAGAACTTTTTGGGAGCTACGATCTCCCGACTACGGTGTTGGAAATATCCAACCAAACACACATTAACACAAAAACATGGATTTCTCAAATAATCTAGGAATCTGGCCTTAGTGCATTTTTAATAATTTAATGATAAAATAATCTTATGGGTTTTACGCCAATAGAATCAGTTATTAAAGCAGATATATTTTTTGTGATTACAACAATCGCTGTTGTTCTAGTGACTTTATTCTTTTTGGTTGCTTTGTTTTACTTTATTAGAATAGTCAGAAATTTTTACAAAATATCAAAGATTTTAAAAAATTATGCTGATGATGCTAATAGCGAACTAAGGGA
Organism: Minisyncoccota bacterium; assembly: GCA_035380385.1. Lineage (GTDB taxonomy): Bacteria > Patescibacteriota > Minisyncoccia > Phycocordibacterales > UBA9973 > UBA8515. The sequence goes on along the minus strand of DAOSXI010000031.1, from coordinate 3,940 downwards.
ACTAGGAGAACAAATTAGGCAAAGCCCCCTATTCACTTTTTTGTTTGGCAAAGAGAAAAATAAAAAGGGAAACGACCAGCCAAATAATAAGAAAATTATTTAATTCGTCGTTTATTATTAATTAATCTAAAATCAATAAAATTGATTTAAAAAATATGTCAAAAGAAAATAATAAAAAGAAGAGAATCAGTACTGGTGCAATTGTTGGAATTGGTGCCGGAATCGCTGCCCTTGCAGGAGCGGCTTATGCTTTTTTGGGTCCAAACAAAAAGAAAAATAGAAAAATTGTTAGTGATCTGGGGAAAAAGGTTAAGAAAAGTGTTATGGAAAAAGCTAAAGAGGTTAAGGAGCTAACTGAACCTGTTTATCAAGAGATAGTTGAACAAGTTAAGGTTGAATATGAAAATCTAAAAGAAATAGACCCCGAAGAGCTAGCTGGAGTAATATTACAAATCAAAGAAAGCTGGGACAACATAAAGGAAGAATTAGACGCAAGAGAAGAGCTTAAAGAAATAGAGGAAGAAGAGCAAGAAAAAAAAGAGAGGAAAGGATTTTTTGGGAAAAGGAAATAAAACAAAGCAAAAGGCCCCGTTGGGGTCTTTTGCTTTATTTGATTTAGATTTAATGATAAAATAAGAGAGTATGAAAAAAGCTAAAGAAATTATTCTAGAAACAATAGAGTGGTCATCTCCAGAGTATATTCATAAAGATCACAGCAATGACTGGTTTTGGGGAATTGGTCTTATTACAATTCTATCCGTCATTATTACTATTTGGCGAGGAAATTATATTTTTGGAATATTCCTATTTTTATCAGGTTTTAGTTTAATTTTATTTTCAATTAAAAGACCCGAACAAGCTCTATACAAAATTGAAACAAAAGGATTAACTCATCGTGATGTTTTTTATGAGTGGTCATCCTTAAAAAGTTTTAATATTAAAAATGTTGAAGAAAAACCTTATTTCAAACTTTTAATAGAGACAAATAAAAGATTTTTACCTATTCTTGCGATATTGGTTCCCGAAGAGCTAGAAGATAAGGTGGAAGATAATTTATCTAGGGTGGTTAAACGCTCTCAGGTTGATGAGACGGGAAGTGCTGTTTTCATGGACAAAATTGGTTTTTAGCTTGCGAGTGTCTATTAAATAGTGTAAATTGAAGCCAAAACAATTTGGTCCCGTCGTTCAATG
>DAOSXI010000031.1:0-2649 GCA_035380385.1 Minisyncoccota bacterium | reverse complement strand
GTGGTGATTTTATTGTGTGATCCCGAGCAAGAGAACTTCTTCTCTTGTGAGCAGGCCTTCGGCTCTGAGAGCTCAGGCTCGATGAGAATCGAACAGCGGAGTCATGTTTTTCTAGCAAGAAAAACAGACGAGCTGGTGACTAGACAAAACTTTTTGACGAAAAAGTTTTAGTCGAAGTCGATAAGCGTACTCGCGGTCCTGCCGGGATCACATAAAAAACTCTTTAAACCAAATGAGAAGCATTTGGTTTAAAGAGTTTTATCGTTTTTTTATCCCCCAATATTGTGTTTTTCATTATCTTGTCTATGTGTTATAATTAAAAGGTAGTCGATTTTATTAAAAAAATAATTTCTATAATATGGACGATCAAAATTTTAACCAAGTACCAGAGGAAAACAGAGAAGAAGCTAGCCACCCAGAGCAAAAAAGCCCTGAAGCTAAGCCAAAATTCATAAAAGTCCTCATTTGGATAATAGTTGCTTTATTAGTTGTTTGGTTAGTTATGATAATAACCACAAAGAAAAATGCACCTATTGAGGAAGCACCTATTGAACAGCCCGAGGCAGAAGTTGTTGAGGGAGAAATGGTTGGGGGAGATGTGGCCGAAGAAGAGCCAGTTGTTGCCCCAGAGGAATAATTTAATTTGAATTAAATAATAAAAGCCCAACTATTGTTGGGCTTTTATTATTTGTTTATCATCTTTGTTACTCTAGATTTCTTTCGAGAAGCAGTATTCTTTTTGATAACTCCCCTCTTGGCGGCCTTATCAATTGAACTATAAAAATCTGATAGAACTTTCTTAGCTTCTTCTTTTTTATCTTCTTTGAGTAATTTCTCTATTTTCTTAAAAGACTCTTTGACGTTTTTTTTATTACGATCATTCATCGATTTTTTAACCAAAGAACCTCTTAATGCTTTTTTAGCTGATTTTGTGATTGGCATATTTTTACTTTTTAATTATATTATTTATTATTCAAGTCGCACTAGGACTAGCAATCATGAATACAAGAATACTACCAGAAAAACAGATAAAAGTAAACGCCATCTACAAAACCTCTAATATTTAGTATAATGATATTATGATAGCAAAAATAGAAGGACAAATATCATATGTTGGAAATCGTTTTTTAATTGTTGATGTTTCTGGGGTTGGTTATAAACTTTTCGTAACTAATGAGGCTATTTCTTTGTCTAAGGTAGAAGAATCTATTAAACTTTGGGTTCACACAGCCGTTAGAGAAAACTCAATTGATTTATATGGATTTTTAGATATAGAAGAGCTGTCTTTTTTTGAATTATTATTAGACGTCTCGGGAATTGGACCAAAATCAGCCCTTTCAACACTTAGTGTGGCTCCTGTTTCAACATTAAGGAAGGCCATCGCTAGTGGAGATACAACTTATTTAAACAAAGTCTCTGGTATTGGGCGTAAAACAGCTGAAAAAATAATAATTGAACTGAAAGATAAATTAAAAGAATATGAAGGAGACATCGCCACCTCACAAGTCATGCAAGAAGAGAGAGATATTTTAGAAGCCCTAAGAACACTAGGATATTCACAAGATGAAGCCAGAGAGGCAATTAAAAGAATCCCTGCCGACATGACCGAAATGAATAATCGGCTAAAAGAAGCCCTAAAGATTATTGGGAGAAGATAGCTTATGCCTGAGTTACCAGAAGTTACAACAACGGTCAGTGGTTTACAAAAAATCTTACCCGGGATGACCATCTCGGGTCTTTGGACAGACCTGGCAAAGAAAGACCAAGCAATAAAACAATTTAAGAGAACGATTAAGGACGAAAAATTCTTCCTTAATTTCAAAAAGAAAGTTATTGGTCAAAAGATAATCAAGGTTACTAGACGAGCTAAAAACATTCTAATAGACATCTCTGGAGAACACACAATCTTGATTCATCTAAAGATGACCGGCCATTTATTATTTGGAAATTATTATCAAGAAAAGAAAACTGGTAAATGGTTACCTCGCGGAAGCAAGGCTTTGGCTGATCCTTTTAACAGATTTGTTCATCTTGTTTTTACCCTAGAGGATAAAAAGAAAAATAAAAAATTTTTAGTTTTTAGCGATGCTAGAAAATTTGGCAAAGTTACCCTTTTCCGCTCCAAAGAGATTAGCTTAATTAAAGACCTAAAAGACCTTGGTCCAGAACCACTAGAGGAATCATTCACTTTTAAAGTTTTTAAGGATAGGTTAGCCTTAAAACCTCGTGGAAAAATTAAAACCGTTTTAATGAATCAAAATATTATCGCTGGAATTGGCAATATATATTCAGATGAAATGCTGTGGCAATCTGGAATTAATCCTAATTCTATTTGTATTAAAATTCCAGATAGAAAATTAAAATTATTATATAAAGCCATGCGTCAAATTTTATCAAAAAGTATTATTTTAGGTGGAGATTCAACCTCTGATTACAGAAACATAAAAGGAGAAAAAGGTAATTTCCAAAAACACCATAAAGCATATCGCCGAAGTGGCGAGAGGTGTCCTAAACCTAAGTGCTGTGGTATTATTAAGAGAGAAATAATTGGAGGAAGAAGCGCTCATTTTTGTCCAAAACACCAAGAATTATTTAAATAATATGGCTGATAAAAAAGAAGCAAAAGAAGAAGATACAGATAAAAAGTTT
>DAOSXI010000030.1:0-5088 GCA_035380385.1 Minisyncoccota bacterium | reverse complement strand
ATCTCCAAGGGTAGTAGGACACGAGTCCAAAAGTGGAAGTTGTCCAGTCACCGACATGAATTTCTTTCTCCACCTCAAAAGATAAATTAACATTTATAGCCGTAACACTAACAAACATGTCCTTAAACAATGGTCCCAAAGTTAAGGCCCCTGCCCGAGAACCGTTAGTTATAGTTTCCTTTATCTCATCGTTGACCTTAACAACAATCTTTTTAGTCTTCTTATCAGCCCCCCAGATAATATCAACTCTACCACCATAAGGAATGACTCCTTCTGGGGTTACAGAAAGTTCGACAAATGGTCGAACTTCAGGCTCCACAACCGGAGGTTGTGGAATCTTTTCGCAACTCACCAAGTGAGTCCCTAGTATCACGATCATCCCGATCAGGAATACTAAGTTTTCCTTTTTTTTTGTTTTCATTGTCAAGTATTTATTTACTTACATTATATAGTATTTTATAGAAAAAGTCAAGCTCTAATTTATCTTATCTTCACAAACCACAGTAAATGTTTTGTCTGAAGTTAGCGAATATTCTCCCTCAAATAGACCTGACTGACCAGAAGCGAAAACCGGTTCTCCTGAAAAAGTAGAAATTCCATCACCAGGATTGATTCCCCCTCCACAATCCCCTTTCGTCCCATTATATGTGCAAGTGCAACTTGTTACATCTTGAGAATACCACTTTATTACAACATTAGGTTCATCAACTGAGGTAGGATATGGAACCATTATTTGATCTTCAAATTCTTGCGCCTCTCCATATTTTGAACCTTTAACATGAACCTGGGGATCTAATTCTTTACTAAACACCGCCTGAAGGTTTGATTCAAAAGGACAAATAAAATAGTCCCCGTATGGACCAGTAGAGGCATCATAAGGGCAGGTTGTTTTTTCCCATCCTCCAGCAGGGGTACAAACTAGTTGCGTTCGTGTACCTCCAGCACACTCGGGTTCTGAGCTTCCACCTGGAACAACAGACCCAGTTCCTGTAACTAGCACAGAACCCTCTCCTATTGGATTTTTTAAAGAAAGAGTAAGTGGGCAACTACTAGGACCATAGGAAATAGTAAGGCCTTCAGGGTTATCTACCCTTGCGGTAACTTTTTCTCCAGTACAACCACTAATCGTTCCGTTTATATTTATTTTGTAAATTTCAGTTCCATCTTCGTGATCACAAGAAACAGAATACCCACTCTCAGGATGAGGTGTAGCATCACAATATGGTAAAGACGGCTGGTCAATTTCATCTTCAGTCCATGTGTAATTAAAAGTAAAAGTTGTTGCTTTTGTTAGATTTGGAAATGTTAGTATTCCAAAAAGAATCACTAACCCAAAAATAATTTTACTTGTATTAATTGTTAATTTCATGGTTTATATTTTCATTATTTTTTAATTCTTCTTTTTTGTTTTTTGGTTTAACAAAGAAGATGATAATTCCTGCGACCACAAGAATTACTATTAAAGCTAAAATGACTATATCTAAAATAACTGGTCCTGCTTTTTCTGGGGATTGAAATGTTGATTGATTTTCGGCTAAAATATTTCCACCAGCATCTTTTATTTGAACTGAAACTTTTGGATCCTTGCAATCTTTATTCATTGTCCCTGTTAACTCTGTATAACTTCCACTAATATTGGCTTGTGATAATTCTGTTAAACATTCTTTACCTTTATTGTTTAGTATTTGAGCAGTTAAAGTTAAATCTTCATCTTTTTTTTCTGACAACCAATAAACAGAAAGATTGACCTTATCTCCTTTTTTATAAAAAGTCTTATCTAAAGATATATTTTTTATAGAAGAACCTTCTTCTCCGATATTAGAATATTTAGCTAAAACATTGTTTGAAAAAACACCACTATTTCCTTCTAAATAAATTTTAGCCACAAAAATTCTATCTTCAGAACTTTTTGGCAAGATCCAGCTAATTGTTTTTTCTTCTCCTGCTTTAAAATCTACTTCGGTTAATTTTTCAACATCTCCTACTGATTCTCCATACAAACTATCTGAAAATATTTCCATTGAAGGAGTGACGGTTAAACTTTCACTACTATCATTTTTTACCAAACAGGAAATTGTTGAATCTCCATCTTTATCCATATATAAAGTTTGATAAAAATCTTTAATGACTTTATCTGGATTATTAGAATCAGAAAAAGCACATGTATTTGATATTATGCTTGCTGTCTTTATTTCACTATTAAAAGAAATTTTATTTTTATAATAATCAAAAACAGCTAAAGAAAAACCTTCTTTGTTACCCAAGGACAACATTAGTGAATATTCTCCACTTAATCCTAGAGGGGCTTCATAACTTACTTCTTTAAGCGTTTCTGAGTTTGGCTCTATTGTTAAGATTTCAGGAAAGACATACTGATCTGCATAAATAATCTTTTTATAACCTTCAGGAGTGTCTTCTGTTCTATATAAAGAGAGTCCATACTTTACACCAGAATGAGACCCCTCTTTATTTTTTATGGTAAAAGAAATATTTAGCTTGTTTCCTTCTTCAACTACAACATCAACGTTGCTAAAAGAAACATTTGATAAAGTTATAAGATTGCGCTCTTGCCCTTCTTTAACCTCTTCTGTTTCCATTTGAGTAATAGCAAACACCGAAGGGGTTAAGACGAAAGAAAAAATTGTGAGCAGGCTTATTAGAGAAATTTTTAATAGTTTCATGTTTTAATTTTAATATTATTAATAATTTTAATGTCTATTAAATTATAGCACAAATAGAAAAGAGGGCTAGCGTTTTTCCACCTTTTTCTTTTTCTTTACACTTCCCAATTTTTCTGTCCCTATTCCCGAGGTCTTGCCTTGGAAATATAGACAGGGATTTAATCTTTTGTCAAATAAGTATATAGTGCCTAATTACTTTTTTCTCTGGTTGACTTACCACCTTTTTAATGTAATATATAGATATAAGTCCGTTTCGAAACCGGACTTTTATTTTAGAAAAATAAGGAGTTTCCCGATTTATAGAAACCAGAAACCCCGTCAATTAGTTTTAAATGACGAGGTAAAAATTTTTATATTTCGCTTCGCTCCATTAAAAATCATTTATGTTAGACCTAAAAACAATGAGGTCTGCTCTTGAACAATTAGAGCAGGAAAGAAAAATACCCCGAGAAAAAATCATTGACGCTATAGAGCAAGCCTTGGCCGCTGCCTACAAAAAAGACTATGGCAAGAAGGGTCAGATTGTTCGCGCCAAGATAGATATTGATTCTGGGGCTATGGAATTTTATCAAATAAAAATTGTGGTTGACGATAGTCTGGTCCGCGTAATTAATGAAGAGGAAGAAATAGATGAAGAAATAGACGAGGATGACGAGAGGGTTCGCTTCAACGAAGAACACCATATTTGGATAGAAGATGCTAAAAAAATTAAGAGCGATGTTAAGCCCGGAGATGAATTAGTTTTCCCTCTTGAAGATAAAGGAGACTATGGACGAATTGCTGCTCAAACAGCCAAACAAGTTATTATCCAAAAAATTAGAGAAGCCGAAAGAGGTGTTATCGTTGAAGAATACGGAGCCAGAGAAGGAGAAATAATTAATGGTTTTGTTTCAAAAATTGAAAGAGGAGTTGTCTATATAGATTTCAATCGCGCTTCTGGAATAATTTTACCAGAAGAGCAAATCCCTGGAGAGTTTTATGATCGCGGAGACAGGATTAAAGCTTACCTTTATCAAGTAGAGGAGACACCTCGTGGAGTAAACTTAAAACTTTCCCGAACTCATCCTGGTTTTGTGGAGGGATTATTTGCAATGGAAGCTCCTGAAATTGCTTCCGGTATTGTTGAAATTAAATCAATCGCCAGAGAGGCTGGCAGTCGTTCAAAGATTGCTGTTTTTTCTAACGATGAACACATTGATCCTGTGGGCTCTTGTGTTGGGCAAAAAGGAGTCCGTGTAACAACAGTCATGGGAGAATTAAATGGTGAAAAGATAGATATTATCCCTTGGTCTCCTGACCCAGCCACATATATAGCTAGTGCTATTTCACCTGCCACCATAACAGACATTAAAATTGACGACGATGAGAACAAGGCAACATTAGAAGTTTCACCCGATCAACTATCTTTAGCTATTGGAAAAGGAGGGCAAAATGTCCGACTGGCTGCTAAATTAACTGGCTGGAGAATAGACATTAAAGGAGCAGAGATTGGTGAGATGGGAGAAATTGAAGCTAACTTAGAAAAGGGTGAAACAGATGATGAAGATATTTTAGAGGGAGGAATTGTTGATGATGGGACAGGAGAATAATCGTTTCACAACAGGTCGTTTATATAAAAAAATAAGCAATAAATAAGTAAAATGAAAACAACTATAAAAAAATTAGATAAGAGTCAAGTTGAAATTATTGGATTAATTGAAGCCAAAGAATTTGAGAGCTATGAAACAAAAGCTCTGGAAATAATTGGTAAAGAAAAAGAAATCACTGGTTTTCGTAAAGGAAAAGCTCCAGCTAGTGTTGTCAAAGAAAATATCACAGAAATGGAGCTCCTAGAACAAATGGCTGAACAAGCTTTGCAAGAAAATTATTTCAAAATGTTGGAAGAGAATAAAATTGACGCCATTGGTCATCCGCAAATAACTATCACAAAAATTGGTAAGGGTTCTGATTTAGAATTTAAAATAGTTACTGCCACATTGCCAGAGATGAAACTTCCAGATTATAAAAAAATCGCGGGGGAAGAAAATAAAAAAAGTGAATACAAAAAAGAAATCGTTATTGATGAAAAAGAAGTAGAGAAAGTAATCAACGACCTTCGCAAGATGAGAGCCGAACAAAATCGTCCTCCGCACGAGCACAAAGAAGGAGAGACCGAAGAAGAACATGCCAAGGCTCACGCTGAAATAAAAGAAGAAGATTGGCCTGAACTAAATGATGACTTTGCAAAATCTTTTGGGGAATTCAAGAATGTTGCAGAGTTAAAAGATAAAATAAAAGCTAATTTAAAAATTGAAAAAGAGACTGAGAAAAAAGACAAAGCTAGGCTGGCTATCGTAGAAGAAATTATCAAAAAAACAGAGGGCGAAGTTCCCGACATCTTGATAAAAAGTGAAACAGATAAAATGTT
>DAOSXI010000029.1:2301-5244 GCA_035380385.1 Minisyncoccota bacterium | reverse complement strand
AAAAGTCTTTTAAAAATATGCCTAAATTAAATCCAGAAATTGAATCATTCGCAAGAATTAAGGTTATCGGTATTGGTGGCTCTGGTAAAAATGCCTTAAACCATATGATAAGCTCTAAGGTTAAAGGGGTTGAGTTTATCGCTATGAATACTGATACTCAAGACTTGCATAATTCCCAAGCTGAGAAAAAAGTTCACTTAGGAAAAAATCTAACTAAAGGTCTAGGAGCTGGAATGAATCCAGAAGTTGGCCGCCGTGCCGCCGAAGAAACTAAAGCTGAAATTCAAGATGTCATTAAGGGAGCCGATATGATATTTATTGCTTGTGGTATGGGTGGAGGAACAGGAACAGGGGCTGCTCCTATTGTTGCTCAAGCTGCTAGAGAGCAAGGAATATTAACCGTGGCTGTCGTAACCAAACCATTTTCTTTTGAAGGAAACCAAAGAATGAAACTAGCTGACTTGGGTCTATCTGATTTGGAAAAAGAAGTTGATGCTATCTTAGTTATTCCTAATGATAGATTAATTGCTATTTCAGAAAAAGAAGTTGGGTTTAAGGAGGCATTCGCTTTGTGTGACGAAGTCTTAAAACAAGCCGTTGAAGGAATATCAGAATTGATTACCACCCCTGGAATGATTAATGTTGACTTCGCTGATATTAAATCAGTTATGTATGATGCCGGAAGTGCTTTAATGGGTGTCGGTATTGCTGCTGGAGAAGGCCGAGCAGAAAAAGCAGCTCTCTCTGCTATTAACTCCCCTCTTCTTGATTTATCTATTTCTGGGGCAAGAGGAGTCTTATTCGCTATCTCTGGTGGAGAAGACTTAACTATCCACGAAATACAACAAGCTGCTAAAATCATAACCGAGTCTATAGATAAAGATGCTAAAGTTATATTTGGAACTATCCAAGATGAAAAATTAAAGAAAGGTGAAATGAAAGTCACCGTTATTGCCACCGGATTCCCTACTGATATGCCAAAGCGTTCTCTTTTTCAAATAAATCAAAAGAAAGAGGAGCTTGAATCTGAAGATAAAAAAGAAGAAAAGGAAGAAAACTCTTCTCAATATATTAAGAAAAATGACAAAAATAAGGAAGCTGAAGATGATTTATTTGTTGACGATACAGACGAATGGAGCACCGTTCCAGCATTCTTAAGAAGGAATAAAAAGTAATCTTTAATTAAAAAACTTCCCCACGGGGAAGTTTTTTAATTGTTTACTTTGTGGTAATATTGAGAGTATGTATGATTTAATTATTTTAGGAGGTGGCCCTGCGGGGGCTGGAGCAGCTGTTTATTCTGCTCGTAAATTATTAAAGACAGCTATTATCACCAAAGAATTTGGGGGACAATCAACTGTCTCCGAAACTATCTATAATTGGATAGGCACCAAAGAAATATCTGGAAATGATTTAGCAAAAAATTTAGAAGAGCATGTTAAAAATTATAGTGGTCAGTTTTTGGATATTTTTGAAGGAGAAGAAGTAGAAAAAATTGAAAAAGAAAATGACTACTTTGTTGTTAAGACAAAAAGACAAAAAGAATTTAAGACAAAATCAGTTATTGTTGCCACTGGAAGTAGTCGCCGAAAATTAACTATTGAAGGATCTCTAGCTTTTGAAAATAAGGGCATAACTTATTGCGCAACTTGTGATGGGCCACTCTTTTCTGAAATGGATGTAGCTGTTGTTGGTGGTGGTAATGCTGGTTTTGAGACAGCAATGCAACTCCTAGCCTATTGTAAAAGTGTTACATTGTTAGAATCTGGAGATTGTATGAAAGCTGATAAAATTACAATAGAAAAGGTTATGGCTTACCCTAATTTTAGATGTTTTAAAAATATTGAATTAGTCAAAGTAGAGGGAAATAAATTTGTAGAATCTTTAACATATAAAGACAAAGAAACAAAAGAGGAGAAAACAATCCAAGTCAGTGGTATTTTTGTTGAAATAGGACAAACCCCAAATACTCAATTCACAAAAGACTTAGTCAAGATAAACGACTATGGAAAGATTGTGGTTGACCCAGTTACTCAAAGGACATCTGTAGACGGAATTTGGGCTGCTGGAGACTGTACAGACGGCAAATATAACCAAAACAACATAGCTGTCGGTGACGCCGTCAAAGCCCTAGAAGACGCCTATATTTGGCTAAAAACTAAAGAAGAGGACACATCAAAGTAAATTATAGTTAAGTTTTTCTCTATCACAATTAAACAAAATAATAAAAATACCCAACTTGCGCGATAGCGTAAGTTGGGTATTTTTCTACAATAATTTTTACTTAAATAATCACACAAGAAAGGGCTTATACACCAAACCCGCGGTCACGGGTGCTTCTTTATATTTTTTGAGTAGTCGGACTACTCAAAACTACTCAAAAAGTTTTTGTGCCCCCTACTTTTTATATAGAAAGTTTTCAGCCCTCGGCTTGTCTACACATCTATATTTTTTAATAAAAATATAGGTGTGTAGGTTCGAATCCTGTCCTGTGCTAAAAATAAAGTCACCCAGTATGTTCATACTGGGTTCTTTTGTTTTTTGTGCACAAATAATTCCTCGCCGTCGCTCGGAATTTTCGCCACCTCATCGAGTCTGATGATTCTCAGAGTCAGAAGACCCGGCTCGCTGTTTTCTGTGCTCAGAAAACATTGCTCCGCCTCACAAAAGCGAAAAAGAGCAAAACAGTTTGCTCTTTTTGGACTCACGCTTTTGTGCACGATACAGGATTCTCGACCTACCGCCCTAGGTGCTTTTCCACCTCGCTTCGCTCGTACGGAAAAGCCTTTCGAATCCTGTCGCTCGTGAAGCAGTTCACGAGCTATCGCGCTCAAAAATTATTAGCATAATTTTTGTGCACGATACAGGATTCTCGACCTACCGTCGCGGGTGCTTTTCCACCTCGCTTCGCTCGTACGGAAAAGCCTTTCGAATCCTGTCGCT
>DAOSXI010000029.1:0-2201 GCA_035380385.1 Minisyncoccota bacterium | reverse complement strand
GCGGAAGCGGTGAGATTCGAACTCACGATACGGTTTCCCGCATGCCGCTTTTCGAAAGCGGTGCCTTCAACCACTCAGCCACGCTTCCGTATTTTCTAAAACTTAACTATTATAAAAGTTTCAAAAAATATTTTCAACCCTCCATTAATCTGTCAATTTGTCCCCTTCCATCCCTTCTCCCTTCTTTAGACCAAATAAGTTTAAAATTGTGGGGGCCAAATCAGCCAAAGTACCTTCATGTAAACTAACATTTTTATCAGTCATTATACAAGGCACTGGGTTTGTGGTGTGAGCAGTGTGTTTTTTACCTGTAATCTGATCTATATTAATTTCAGCATTTCCATGATCTGCGGTTATTAAAGCAGTGCCTTCTTTTTCTAGTAGCTTAGTTACCACCCTCTTTAATTGTCTATCCACTTCTTCAATTGCTTCTATAATAGCTGGAACAACAGCAGTGTGTCCAACCATATCAGGATTAGCAAAGTTTATAAAAATAAAGTCCGTTCCTTTTTCTATCTGTTCTATTGCCTTATCAGCAATTTTTTCAGCCGACATCCGAGGAGCTAAATCATAAGTGGCAACATCCTTTCTGCTCGGCAATAAAATATCTTCTTCTCCCTCATAACTAATTTCCTTACCTCCATTTAAGAAATATGTGGCATGAGCGAATTTTTCTGTTTCAGCAATATGGGCTTGTGTTAACCCCGCTTGAGATATTTCTTTAGCCAGTGTCGTTTTTACTTCTTCTTTAGGAAAAGCTACTTCTGTATTAAAATCATTACCGTATGGAGACATTGTTACTAGACATAAATTATCTTTTTCTCTTCTTGCTAAGATTTTACTTGTTAATTGTCTTGCTCTATCTGCTCTAAAATTAATAAAGAAGATGCCATCATTTTGTTTTAATGTTTCTGTCTGTCCATCTTCCTTTACACAAACAAATGGTTCCAATAATTCATCAATTTTACCCTCTTGGTACATATTATCTAAACAAGAAGATGGTTTACCTTCACATAATGGACCCTGCCCATCAAAAATCGCCATCTCTGCACGAGCTAATCTGTCCCAATTTCCATCTCTGTCCATTGCGTAATAACGTCCAGAAACAGAAGCAATATGACCAAACTCTAACTCATTAATTTTATTTTCTAATTTTTCTAGATAACCACTTCCGCTTTGTGGCGGAGTATCTCTTCCATCCAAAAAAACATGGATGGCTAGTTTTTTAATTCCCGCGTCTTTAGCTATTTCTATAAAAGACAACAGGCTTCCAAAATGGCTATGGACACCCCCATCTGATAATAAACCCATGACATGAAGGGTAGAATCATATTTTTTAACATGTAGGAAAAGCCTCAAAAACGCTTCATTCTTTTTGTACTCTCCCGAAGTTATAGCTTTTTCAATCCTAACTAAATCTTGATCAAGAGGTCGTCCTGCGCCAATTGTCATATGGCCCACCTCGCTATTACCCATTTGGCCTTCTGGTAGCCCTACAGCAAGCCCAGAAGCTTCTAATAGAGTATGGGGGTATTCTCTCCAAAGACTATCAAAAAAGGGCTTATTGGCCGAAGCAATAGCATTGTCTTTTGTCTCTTCTCTATACCCCCAACCATCTAGTATTATTAAAGCAACCTGTCTTTTATTCGTCATATATTAAAATTCTATTTTATTCCCCGTTGGATCATATAGTTCTACTTTTTCTATTGTCTCGTATTCCGTTAATGTGTCTGTCAAAACAGACATTAAATGTTCTGCCTGACAGCTAGAAAGTCCACCCTGGCTAGCTGGAACAAGATTAATTTTTGCTATTTTATTTTCTATCCAAACAGATATGTAATTTCCATACCAAGCTAATTCATCCGAAAATAAAATTCGGAGAGACTTGTCAGCTACATCTTTTGTTTTAGGAATTTCAAAGGAAACAGGATGAGTCGCTCCACAATCACTCTTTTCAGCAATTTCTTTATCTTGCAAATAAAGAGTAATCATCATTGATTCTTCTTCGTCTTTTCCCTCTTCTTGCTCTTCTTTTAATTCTTCCACTTCTTGCTTGAGTTCTTTGTTTTGGCTAGCTTTTCTAGAATAATAATAAGAAGTGCTGGCCATAAGCATAAAACTAATGGCAATTAAAATTATAGGTATTATTTTATCTTTATCTAACATAGATTAATTATAGCATAAATTCAACATAGTTTAAT
>DAOSXI010000028.1:3530-5435 GCA_035380385.1 Minisyncoccota bacterium | reverse complement strand
AGGTTGTCTTTAATTTTTGTTTCAATAATATCGTCTAGAACTAATTTATCCGCTTCGTTTAAGCTATAGATAGTTCCCTCTTTTCCACCAGATAAAAGACCCTCTATCTCACCATAGACTTTTTCAAATTTACTTGTTCCCTCAAAAGCATCTATTGTAAACAAAGAAGGATCACCATCATAAACCTCGCCAGCTAAGAAGGCTTCAATAGGAACTTCTGCTTGCCCCGCCGTAACAACATCGTCAATAGAGGTAAAACCCGGGATAGAAACATCCTTTTTTATAATATAAGGATAACCGCGATCGTCCTTCAAAAAAGAACCGGCACTTAATTTTACTGGGGCTGTGCTGTAAAGATTATATAATTTAATCTGACCTGTTGATTTAGAAGAAACTTTTTCTGTCTCTGATAATCCAATTGTCTCTTTATAGACTTCAGTATTTATCATTATTTCATAATCATCTTTACTTCGGCTTAAATTAAAAACATCATCTAGGTAATTTATTGCCTGTCTTTTTACAACTAAATCAATATTGGCTTGTTCAAAAAAATTGCTACCCCAGAAGAAAGCTAGTAATAAGATACTGGCATAAAGACAAATGACGAGAGATTTTCTAACCGGAACATTGTCTGAAAGAATTGAGCTCTTGTCTACCTTATACCGATTAATTTTTATCTTCTTGTTTAGTTTATCTTTTTTGAGTTCTTTCTCTTCTGGTTCTTTTCGTTTTAAATCTTTTTCTTTATTATCTAAAAAAAAGTTAGGAGCATCCTCTGTCTTTTTTATTTTAATGTCTTCTAGTTTAATCTTAGTCATAAGTTTTGATTTTTTCTTTAGTTAAAGCTAGTGTCGCTATGGCTAAAAAGGGATCAAAACGACATTTTTTATTATAATAATTATGCAAAAACAGAGGTCCGTCTAAGGCTACAATACTAACTCCTTTATTTTGATTTAGTAGAGTTTCATCTTGCTCAGCCCAGTAAATAATACCAGTAAACAATTCCTTAACATCACGATCAGCTGTTAGGAAGAAATTTTTAGAAGTCTTAATACCCTCTTCTTTAATCTTATCTATTTCTTGGTCTAGTTTTCTACTCCAAGTCTGTTCTAAAAAGGTTACTTCGTTATATGTCTTTTTGTGCATCGCTAGAGATAAATTACCCCCCAAATATAGCTTAAAAAGATTTCTTGCCTCCCGCCAGTCTAAATTAAATTTGTTGGCCAGATATCTATATAAATTATTACTACCAAAAGGAAAAGATCTAAAGGCTTTAATAAAACCCTTTTCAACAGCAACTAAATCTGTTGTCTGGCCCGCTATGTCTATTAAGAAATAGGTATCCTTATTAACCTCAAAACTATCTCTAATTACAAGATAAGAGGCTGAAGCGAAAGACATGAAGTCTATTTTATCTGTTGAAAAACTTTTTTTAACAACTTCTTTAATTTGTCCAATTAATATCTTGGGAGAAACAGAAACAACCAAATTCATTTCTATATTCCGAGCTTTTTTATTAAAAGGACTAGATGTCAAGACTCCGTCCAAAACGAAAGAAGAAACATATTGTTCTATAACCAGTCTTCTGTCTTTAGCTAAAGGAAATCTATAATTATATTCTTTGTTGATTATTTCTGTCTCTTTTTTGGTTAATCTGTTTATTAAATTATTATTTATTGTTATTTTTTTAAGGTTGGATTCTTTAATTGTTTTAATCTCAGAGTCATACCATGGAGAAGCTAGCATGCAAAATATTTCTTCTGGAGCTCCAACCTTTAAATCAAATAGAGAACGAGCCGTTTTACCTAAAGCATTAAGCATATCTTTAGTAAAAGACTCAAAATCAATTTTAAAATCATTTTTACTTTTAATATCAAAACGAGTTTCGGCTATAATTTCTGGTCT
>DAOSXI010000028.1:0-3430 GCA_035380385.1 Minisyncoccota bacterium | reverse complement strand
GGCTCCTGCTGTCCTTGATAATTCCTGATGCTCTTTAACTTTTTCTTCAAACTCTTCTCGGTCAATAACTTGTCCTTTTTCAGAAGCTAATTCTTCGGTTAGCTCTATTGGAAATCCATAAGTCGTATATAAGACAAACGGGCTAGCTCCTTTTTCAAATTCTCTCAGCCCTTTTTCTAATGTCTGCCTAAACCTTAATTCTTCATTTTTTATTTCTTTTTCTATTATTTTTTTATTTTCTAAAATTTCAGGGTAAATCTCTTTATAATTATCTATAATTTCATTAATAACTTCTGTTAAGCCTTTTTCGTTAAATATAATTTTATCAGATAATCTAATTACTCTACGCAAAAGTCTTCGCAAGACATAACCCCGACCAGTATTAGATGGCAAAACTCCATCTGCGATAATAAAAACAGACGCCCTTAAGTGGTCAGCAATTATTCTCTCTATTTTAACATCTTCTTTTTTAGAGTTGTCTTTAATTTTATCAATGATTGATTTAAGAATATCTGTTTCAAATACATTACCAGCTTTTTCAGTAACCATAACGATTCTTTCTAATCCCATCCCAGTATCAACAGAACGATTTTCTAATTGACCGACAACAACTCCATCTTTCTTCTCATATTCCATAAAGACATTGTTCCAAATCTCAACGACCTGCCCACTAGCATCTGCTTCTAGAAACTTATCTTTGTCTAAATCACCAAGACCCGCTTCTGTTAAATCGTAAAATATTTCAGTGTCAGGGCCACAAGGTCCATTATCACCAGCACTCCACCAATTATTCCGAGCTGGTAAAAAATAAATTCTATTTTTATCTATATACGAAGACCAGATATCAAAAGCTTTTTGATCTAATGGGGCATTAGAGTCTCCTTCAAAAACCGTTACATATATTCTTTCTTTGTCTAGACCAAGACCCTCTTCCTTGTCAGTTAAAAATAAATAACTTAATTTAATTGATTCTTCTTTGAAATAATCTCCGAGTGACCAATTACCCAGCATTTCAAAAAAGGTTAAGTGACGATTATCTCCGACCTCCCCAATATCTCCCGTCCTGAGACACTTTTGAGCATTAACTAATCGTCTACCCATTGGGTGTTTTTGACCAAGAAGATAAGGAACAAGGGGTTGCATACCAGCAGTATTAAAAAGAACAGAAGGGTCATTTTCCGGCACTAACGAAGCCGAAGGAATTATCTTGTGTTCCCTTTTTTCAAAAAAAGTCAGATATTTTTTTCTAAGTTCTTTTGAATTCATTTTATAGTGGATTATCCTCATCATCTAAATCTTCTTCTGCCATTTCTTTTTCAGCTTGAGCCTTCTTTGAAAGTTTAACTCTCTGCTCTAAAAACCATAAGACGGTAAAAGTAAACAAGGTTAAAACAGTAGCAATTAAAGCCATAGCATACAAACCAAAACCTACGGCGATTCCAATCCCAGCTGCCACCCAAAGACCAGTGGCTGTTGTAAGCCCCATTAGTTTAGTCCCTTTGGTAAAAATAAGTCCAGTCCCCAAAAAACCAACTCCAACAATGACCTGAGAAGCAATTCTTGTTGGATCTATACCACCAACAGCAGAATATATATTAACTATCTCGGTAGAAATAGCTATAAATAAAGCTGAGCCCATAGAAACAAGAGCATATGTTCTCATGCCAGCTGTCTTACCAGCCCAAACTCTCTCTACCCCCAAAGACAAACCTAAAACTAAAGCTACTAAAAATTTGATAATAATATCTAAAATTGGTAAATCTATAAAATAATTCATAATATAATTTTAGCAAATTTTTTAAATAATAACACCTCCTCCTAAACAAATATCTTTATCGTAAAGAACGACGGATTGCCCCTTGTCCGCTAAAACAAAATTATCTAATTCTAATATTATTTCTTCTTTTTCTAATTGTCTTAAAAGACAGTCATATAACTCTCCGTGATATCTTATTTGAGCTTTATAATTTTGATTAATTTCTGGTAATTTATTTATCCAATTACAACTTGTCAATTTAATTAATTTACTATCATCTCTATCTTTAATAATTTTATTCTCCGAAACAATAATTGTATTATTTTCTATATCTTTAGCAACGACATATAGTGGTTTTTTATTATTATAAGAAGAGTTCGTCATAAATCCGTGTCTTTCTCCTAAAGTAAAAAAGACAGCTCCATTATGACGACCAATGACTTGTCCCTTTTCATTAAGTACTTGTCCTTCTTTTTGGTTGATGTAATGAGCTAAAAATTTTTTAATATCAAGAGGTCCAAGAAAACAAACACCTTGACTATCTTTTTTATCGGCATTGGGTAAATTATATCTCTTAGCTATTTTTCTAACTTTCTTTTTTGTTAAATTACCAATGGGAAAAAGTGAGTGAGCTAAATCATCTTGATTAAGCGTCCATAAAAAATAAATCTGATCTTTATTTTCATCTCTACCAATTAAAAGGTCAAAAGAGCCATCTTTTTGTTTTACTTTTTTGGCATAGTGTCCGGTAGCAATAAAATCTGCTCCTCTTTCTTTGGCAAATTTCCAAAAAACACCAAATTTTATTTGTCGGTTGCACATTACATCAGGATTAGGTGTTCGTCCCTCGCTGTATTCTTTAATCATATAAGAAGCTACCTCTTTCTCGTATTCTTTCTCTGCGTCACAATCTAAAAAAGGAACATCTAGGCTAGCGCAAACTCTGATAGCTTCCCTTCTTTCTTCTGGCCAAGAGCAATTTATAAAATCTGGAGACCATGTCTTAATGAAAACACCAAAAACCTGATATCCTTCTTTTTTTAAGCAAGCTAAAGCCACAGCTGAATCAACTCCACCAGAAACCCCAACAAAAACTTTTTTATTTTTATTCTTATTAAACATCTTTTTGCCAACGCGCATAAATTCCAGCTGGTAACAATCTACCTGTTTCTTTTTCAGCTATCAATAATTCTCCTCTTTCTATTTTCCCATTATCAAATATTTCTCTCAAATTATTCTCATAGACAGTCGCTGAATAACCAGCGGTATAACCATTGATTAAAAAAAATAAAGGGTTAGGAGATAATAATTTTTTAGATAAATTCATTAACTCTAAAAAATCTTCTTCTATTTTCCAAAGTTCATCTTTGGGGCCATGTCCAAAAGCTGGAGGGTCCATTATGATAGCATCATATTTTTTGCCTCGCTTAATTTCTCTTTTCAAAAAAGCTAAAACATCATCCACAATCCACCTTATTGGCTTATCTTTTAAACCTGATATTTCGGCATTTTCTTTAGCCCACAAAACTGCATTTTTGGAAGCATCTAAATGACAAACCGAAGCTCCTGCTTTGGCGCAAATAAGGCTAGCCCCACCGGTGTAAGCAAAAAGATTCAAAACAGAAATCGGTCGGTTATTATTTTGTCTAATTATTTTATCCATCCACTGCCAAT
>DAOSXI010000027.1:0-5878 GCA_035380385.1 Minisyncoccota bacterium | reverse complement strand
ATTAAAAGCAGAAGATATTTTGGGGCTAAAATTATTCCAGCTAGAGGTGTTTGGATAGAGATTGAATCAGATACTGACGGAGCTATTTATGTCAGAATAGACAAGAAAAGGAAATTTGCCGTCACTTCATTTTTGAGAGTTTTGGGCTTGGAAAAAGAAGCTGATATCATAAAGGCTTTTAAGGGTAATGATCAAGCTGAAGAAGCCATTAAAAAAACTCTAGAGAAAGATTTATCTAAAGAAGCAGAAGATTCTTTTATAGAAATATATAAGCGTTTACGAGACGGTGATCTTGCCACTCCAGAAGGAGCAAAAGAGTTTATTAGCTCTTTGTTCTCAGCCGAAAGATATGATATTTCTCCTGTTGGAAGATTTCGTTTCAATAAAAGATTTGATAAGAAAATGGACGAAGCAGAGTTGGAAAGAAGAACAATTTCTGCGGATGATTTAGTGACTATTATAGAAAATATTGTTGCCCTAAATAATAATCCCGAGGCTCAAGCTGATGATATTGATCATTTAGGACAACGCCGAGTTAGATATGTCGGTGAAATGCTACAGAAAAAGTTTCGTACCGGTATGTCTCAAATCAAAAGAAATATTCAAAACCATATGTCTACAATAGACACTGGGACTACTTTGCCAATTCAAATAATAAATCAAAGACCACTACAAGCTAGGATTAAAGAGTTCTTTACGACCAACCAGCTCTCTCAATTTATGAACCAAGAAAATGTGATGGCTGAGATTGAGCACCTAAGAACCCTATCGGCCTTAGGCCCTGAAGGTTTAACTCGTGAAAGAGCCGGCCTAGATGTTCGTGACGTTCACACTTCTCACTACGGGCGAGTTTGTCCAATTCACACCCCAGAAGGACCAAACATCGGGTTAATTTTGCACCTTGCCACTTACGCTAGGATAAATGAATTTGGAATTATTGAGACTCCTTATGTGGTGGTTAAAAATGGAAAAATTACAAGTGAAGTTGTTTACCTAAACGCCTTAGAAGAAGAGAAATATAATATCACACACGCTGGTGTTAAGGTTGATGAAAATGGAAATATTTTAGATGAGGAAGTAGAGGCTAGGGTTAAAACTGTTCCCGGTATTATAAACAGAAAGGAAGTAGAGTTAATTGATGTTGTGACGAACCAAGCTTTTTCTCTCGCCACATCAATGATTCCATTTCTAGAGCACGATGATGCTCACCGAACACTGATGGGATCAAACATGCAGAAACAAGCCCTACCTTGTGTTTTACCAGAAGTGCCGTTAGTCGCAACAGGAATAGAAGAATTAGCGGCTCGAGACTCTGGACGATTAGCTGTCTCAGAGGTTAATGGAGTAGTTTCTTATGTTGATTCTAAGAAAATAGTTGTTAAAGACGATAAGGGTAAAGAACATCCTTACGATTTAATTAATTTTTCCAGAACAAATAATTTCTCAATCTTACACCAAAGACCAAGTGTTAATTTAGGAGATAAGGTTAAAAAAGGAGACTTATTAGCAGACACTAGTACAACAGCTGATGGTCAAATAGCCTTAGGGCAAAATGTCTTAGTTGGATTTATGTCTTGGAACGGAGCCAACTATGAGGACGCTATTGTTTTATCTGAAAGGCTAGTAAAACAAAGTAAGTTTACCAGTATTTATGTTACGGAGTTTATTTGTAATGTTAGAGACACCAAGCTTGGACCAGAGATTACCACTCGTGATATCCCTAATGTTGGAGAAAATAAATTAAAAGATTTGGATGAAGATGGAATTATCGTTGTTGGAGCAGAGGTTAAAGAAAATGATATCCTCGTCGGTAAAATAACACCAAAAGGAGAAACAGAGTTAACTCCAGAAGAAAGACTGCTTCGTTCTATCTTTACTGAAAAAGCTAGAGATGTTAAAGATTCATCTCTTCGCCTAGAGCATGGAAAGCAAGGAAGAGTCATAGGAGTTAAAGTCTTCTCTCGAGAGACAGGACATAATCTAGAATCTGGAATTATTAAAAGAATTATTGTAGAAATTGCCCAATTAAGAAACATCTCAGTTGGAGACAAGCTTTCAGGTCGTCACGGAAACAAGGGAGTTATTTCAACTATTTTACCAGAAGAAGAAATGCCATTTATGGCCGATGGAACACCAATTGATGTTGTCTTAACGCCACTTGGGGTTCCTTCTCGTATGAACTTAGGTCAGATATTGGAAATGCACTTGGGTTATGCTGCTCACACTTTAAATTATCAAGCTATCGTACCTCCATTTTCTTCGGCAACAATAACAGAAATAGAAGATGAATTAGAAAAAGCTGGAATGCCTAAAAATGGTAAGGTTACTCTTTATGACGGAAGAACTGGAGAACCATTTGAGCAAGATATAGCCGTTGGATATATGTATATGCTCAAACTTCACCACATGGTGGAAGATAAATTACACATGAGATCAATCGGTCCATACTCTTTGATCACTCAACAGCCACTTGGTGGGAAAGCACAAGGTGGAGGACAAAGATTTGGAGAAATGGAGGTCTGGGCACTTGAAGGTCACGGGGCAGCTTACACTCTACGAGAAATGTTGACAGTCAAATCTGATGATATTGATGGTCGTTCAGCAACTTTTGACGCAATAATTAAAGGAAATCCAATTGGTGAGCCTAACATACCGGCTTCGTTTAATGTTCTATTAAGCTACCTAAGAGGGTTAGCTTTAGATGTTGAATTAATTAAAAAGTCTAAAAATAATTAAAATCTTAAGTAGCTAAAAACATTATGAAAACATTTGATACAACAAATTTTAACGCCATCTCCCTTAAATTAGCTTCACCTGAAGCGATAAGAGAGTGGTCTTATGGGGAAGTCACTAAGCCAGAGACGATTAATTATAGAACCGGTCGTTCCGAAAGAAATGGTTTATTTGACGAAAGAATATTCGGGCCAGAAAAAGATTATGAGTGTTATTGCGGAAAATATAGAAGAATTAGATATAAAGATATTATCTGTGAGAAGTGTGGAGTTCAAGTTACTCGGTCTATTGTTCGCCGAGAGAGGATGGGACACATTGAATTAGCTAGTCCTGTCGCTCATATTTGGTTCTTAAGAGGAGTTCCTTCCCGAATGTCTATATTGCTTGGAGTTTCTATTAGTGACTTAGAAAAAGTTATCTATTTTGCTGGTTATATAATTACTAAAATATACCCAGAAGAGAAAGAAACAATTATCAAAAATCTAGAAAGTGAATTTAAGTCAAAAATTAAAGCTACCGAAAAAGAAGAAGACAAGGAAAAACTTAAAGAGCTTCTGCTTAATGCCAAAAGAGAGATAAATGAAATAGTTCCAGGTAAAGTCTTAAACGAAATTGCTTATCATCATTTTGGCCTAAAATATGGTAGTTGTTTTGAAGCCAGTATCGGGGCGGAAGCCATCTTCTCTTTATTCAAAGAGATGGATTTGAGAGCCATTGAGAAAGAAACAGAAAAATCCCTAGAAAAAGCCTCTAGCATAGAGAAAGAAAAACTAGAAAAGAAACTATCTTTAGTTAGATCAATGATTAGGTCTAATTTAAGACCAGAGTGGATGTTCTTAACAGCTATCCCAGTTATTCCTCCAGCCTTAAGACCAATGGTGGCTCTTGATGGTGGACGACACGCCACTTCAGATTTAAATGATTTATATCGTAGAGTTATAAATAGGAACAACCGCTTGAAAAAACTTATGGAGATTGGAGCCCCTGATGTTATCTTGAGAAACGAAAAGCGTATTTTACAAGAAGCAGTTGATGCTTTGATTGATAACTCAATCGCTAAACAAAATGATTCTCAGGCTGTCTCTTCTTCTCAGAAAAGAGCCCTAAAGTCTTTATCAGATAATCTTAAATCTAAACAAGGTTTATTCCGTCAAAACTTGCTTGGTAAACGAGTAGATTACTCTGGTCGTTCAGTTATTGTTATTGGACCAAAGTTAAAATTAAATGAATGCGGTTTACCAAAGCATATGGCTCTAGAGTTATTTAGACCATTTGTTATCTCTAAAATATTAGAAACCGAATTAGCTTTCAATATTAGAGGAGCTAATCGTTTGATTGAGGAAGGGGTGCCAGAAGTTTGGGCTATTCTTGAAGAAGTTATTCAAGGTAAATATGTTCTTCTAAACCGTGCTCCGACATTGCACCGACTTGGAATTCAAGCATTTAATCCTGTTTTAGTTGAGGGTAATGCGGTGCAGATTCACCCACTCATCTGTGCAGGGTTTAACGCTGACTTTGACGGAGACCAAATGGCTGTCTATTTACCGCTATCTATAAAGGCTCAATCTGAATCAAGAGATTATATTGCTTCAAACAAAAACTTATTGAACCCTCAAAACGGCTCACCGATTGTCTATCCAAAACTAGACATAGTTCTTGGTTGTTATTGGATGACGAAGTCAATTTCTGGAGAAAAAGGGGAAGGTATGATTTTTGCTTCACCTAATCAAGCTATTACAGCTTTTGATCTTGGGGTTATATCACTCCGAGCTAAAATTAAAGTTTATGGTGGTGATAGTGAAAGATATAAATCTTTTGGACAAGAACCATTTGAGACAACAGTTGGAAAATTATTCTTTAATAGTATTTTCCCTGATGACTTCAATTACATTGGAGAAGAAATAACAGTCAAAAGGATGACTCTTTTAGTTGAGGAATTAATCGCTCGTTACGGCATAGATCTAACTCCTCCTATTTTGGATAAAATAAAAGATTTTGGTTTTCGTTATTCAACATATTCGGGAGTCACTTGGTCTATTGATAATGTTTGTGTGCCGAAAGAAAAAGAAAGTATTGTAAAAGATCACAAAGAGCAAGAGAAAAAAGTTAAAGATCAATACGAAGATGGATTGTTATCAGACGACGAAAAGAGACAAAAAGTTATAGAGATATGGGAGCATGCTAGGAAAGAAATAGAAAAAGCTATTCCAAACGCCCTAGAAGAAAATGGTTCAACTAAAAACTTAATAGATTCAGGCGCCCGAGGAAATACTAGCCAGCTAACGCAAATGTGTGGGATGAAGGGTATTATTACCAACACAGCGGGGGAACAATTAGATTTCCCAATTATCCCTTCTTATATTGAAGGTTTAACCCCGCTTGAGTATTTCGTTACTACTCACGGAGCCAGAAAGGGAACAGCTGACACGGCCTTAAATACAGCTAAAGCTGGATATTTGACTCGTCGTCTAGTTGATGTGGCTCAAGATGTTGTTGTTACTGAAGAAGATTGTGGAACTAAAAAAGGTAAAAAAGTTGTAGCTGTTGATGGTTCTTTTGCTAAATATATCTTTGGAAGAATTTTAGCTGAAGACATAAAAGATAAAGATGGTAAAGTTTTGTTTAGACGTGGTGATTTAATAAACAAAGAAGATTCTATTTTCTTAGAGAAAGAGGGAATAACAGAAGCAATAGTTAGAACTCCTTTGACCTGCGAAACAACCCATGGTGTTTGCCAGAAATGTTATGGATTAGACCTGGGAAGAAATCAATTGATAGACATTGGACAAGCTGTTGGGATTATTGCCGCTCAAGCTATTGGTGAGCCAGGAACACAGTTAACCTTAAGAACTTTCCACGCTGGAGGAGTTGCAAATGTTGATATTACGACTGGTCTGCCTAGGGTTGAAGAGATTTTTGAAAGGAGAACCCCAAAGAGTCCAGCTATTATATCAGCCTCTGATGGAGAAGTTGTTGATATCACAGAAAATACAAGAGAAAGAATTGTTAAGGTTTTATCTGACTTAAAGGTAGATAACAAAGCGGGGGGTAAGAAGGGTAATGAAGTTGAATATTCAATTCCCCTAAAACACCAAATCTTTGTTAAAATTGGTGACCATATTAAGAAGGGTCAAATTATGACAGA
>DAOSXI010000026.1:0-5905 GCA_035380385.1 Minisyncoccota bacterium | reverse complement strand
ACAGAAATCGGTCGGTTATTATTTTGTCTAATTATTTTATCCATCCACTGCCAATTTTCTATTTGTTCTGGGAATAAACCTAAATGCTTAAATGAGGTTGGTCTAATAATAAAATTAAGGTCTGCATATTTAACTTGCCAATCTTTAGCTTTTTTATCTTTCTTGGTCCAGCCTTTATTTTTAGTAAAACAAAACGAAGCTTGTTGCCACAAGGCCGTATTTTTTTTAGGCCATAAAGCTTCTGGGTCAGGTCTCTCGGTAATGAAATCCCCAAATCTCTCCAGCTTTTCTCCCTCTCCGGAATCTAGTAATTCATATTCCTTATTTCCTTTTATTATTAAATCCATTTTAATTTTTTAAATATTTATCTATATAGCGACGATGCTCATCATAATTTTTAGCAAAATGAACCTGACCATCTTTATCATGCAAATAATAGTAATAGTCTGAAGAAACTGGAGATAAAGATGCTTTAATAGAGAGTAGCCCGGGATTAGAAATTGGTTTATCTGGCAAACCAGCTTGTTCATAAGTTCTTCGGTCAACATCAACTTGCAACATCATATTCTTATCTAACCTTTTCCACAATATACCCGAGATTATATAAATGTCATCTTGTCCACTAGCTTCTCCTTCTAAAATAGAAGCCATTGTTATTATGTCTTTTTCTTCTCTGTTACTATTTTTTATTAAAATAGATAAGTCTTTTGTTTTCTTCTCAAAATTATCTAACATTATTTTTATAATTCCTTCTGCTTCCTCTTGTGGATAAAAGAAATAAGTATCAGGGAAAAGATAACCTTCATATTCCTTTGCTTTTTCTAAAAATAACTCTTGGTTGAAATCATTTATTTTTGTAGCAAGTATTTCAGCTATTTTCTGATTACTTAGTCCTTCTCTAATAAAAACTTTGACTGGTTTTATATTATAGATTCCAGCATTAAGTTGTCTGGCTATTTGGTAAGCAGGACTATCTTTTTTAATTAGATAATTTCCCGCCTTAATGCCCCCTTTTGAATCAATTATTTTCAAACAAATTTTTAAGACATTAATACTTTTTATTACTTTCTTATCTTTTAATTCTTGAAAGACTAGTGTGGGATTTTGGTTTTTATCAATCTTGATAAATAAATCTTGGCTTGTCTTTGGTGCGCTAGTTAAAAATTGAAAAATTATAATTAAAAACAAAAAAACCGTGGCCACCAAAAGAAGTGGTTTTTTGATTTTGTTTCTTTTAATAATTAAAATCTCATTAGTATCTCTGTCCATAAGAGTTAAATCGGTAGATTAGAAGGTGGTTTAGCAATTTTAGAATCAACTCTCTTAAAGCTAGGAGTTTCAGAGACCATCCCTGGAAAGTGATAAATAGTAGCCAGCTCTTCGTTAGACAAGACAAAAACTTCTGGTTTGTGAGCTGGAAAAAAGGGAGCTAGAAGTGATGGATATTTTAGGTCATAAATTAAAGACGGGTGGAAAAAAGTTCTCATTCGGTAAAAATCTAGCATTCTAGCTTTAGCTTTATGGACAGCCGTCCCGTTAGGGTCAGCCCAAGCGTTTTCAAATTCAGTTGAATTAACTCTCTCAAATTGATTACCTAAAAAGGAAGAATACTGCCTAAATATTAAGCGAGATGATCGCCTTAAATTATTAAATAAATCCTCGCTGACTATATTCTTATCAGATAAAGTAACAAGTCTAATACCGCAGTCAAAATGTAACTGGCCAAGTTGCTCGCTAATTGCTTTAGCTGATAATTCTAGGTTTCTAGGGGCTTTTATTTTTCCTTCCGCATCTGCTTTGTAAGGTTCAAACATTTTGTCTAAAAACTCTTGACCAGCATCATAAAATTCTATTTTCTTTTTCTTTTTCTCGCTGTAATATTTTTTGCTATTAATTCTAACTAATATCTGAACCCACATTTGTTGTCCTTCGGTTAAAGAACCCATAAATTCTATCGTTGGAGTAATTGGATCAACCTTAAACTCTTCTTTAATGCCGGTTCGCATATCTTCTCCAAAACCTTTGTATGTCTTAATTGGCAAGAAATCCTCTTTCTTTTTTTTGAATTCGCAACCCCAAGTATACCAATTACCATCTTTGGTGTATTCTGGAATCTTGAAGGCATAATCTTCTACTTCAAAAACTTTAGCTTGCGGGTATTGAGCATATATTTGAGTTTCAATTAAATCTTTTATGCTCGTTGGAGTTCTGATATAAAAATGAATTTTCCCTCCAATTGAAACTAGTTCTAGAGAAAACCACAATTTAGGAGCTATGGTATTTGAATAAACTAACTCCATAGCGGCTGGGGTTTTAACAATTTCTCTAGGCACAACTATTTCTAAGAGTGTCCAGGGTATGCCCACGGCCTTCTTTTCATTTTTATAATGATCCCATAGAAAAAAAGCCAAGTGGGCAAATAAAATAACCAACAAAACACCAATAATTATTAAAATTAGGTCTAAAACTACATCAAAAGTGGCTGAAGATAAAAAGTCTCTAATCATATATAAATATCTTTTATTATAACACAAGATTAAGGAGACAAAAAGAACAAAACCCTCTGTTGAGGGTTTTGTTTTAGTCTACTATGTTGTATAAATTATTTTCGTCTTTCTTAAAGTATTTGGAGTTTTGTAAATTAACGACAATGGTATTTTTCTTCAGATATCTTTCCTTCATAACTTTTTTGATTATTTCATCTCTAGTCATTGGGCCATGTTTTTTAATTAAATCACGAATAACATCTCTGATGATACCACCTCTATAGCCCCAATCTTTTAAAGCATAAATGCCTCTTCCGACTAAGACAAATCTAGGGTCTTTAATCAACTCATTATGACAAGTCGCAACGTGAGTCTTTTTTCCAAAATTTTCAGTAATATTATTTGCTACTTCTCTAAAGTGCATTGGTGAACCATGCTTTCTCATGACTAAGTAAGCGTAATCTTTTATTCCGCGAGTCTTGACTCCAGCTGATCCAGCTTTACCCCATTCTCCTAGAGGATTTCTAGTTAATTTTTTAGAAAGTTTTAGCCACCTCTTAGCTATTTCCTCGTTACGATATTGATCTGATAAATCTTCTGCTTCTCCTAAGAAGCGAGAGATTAATTCTCCTTCAGTCACCAATTCTTCATCAGTTAAGTTTTCAAAAATATTTCTAAGAGATTTATGAACTCTTTCGGTCATCTTACTATCAACACTCCAGTGAGCTCTAAAATTCTCATCTTCTTTATAGCGAGTAAAGTCTTCTCCTAGCGTTAAAAATAAATGAATACAATTCTGAGTCAATTTATCACTAGATAAACTTTCCAAAAGATCATTTTCGGGTAAAATAGCACCTAATGAGCTAACTAGTCCTTTCAATTCTTCAAAAACTCCTTTTTCTTTTTTAAGACTTTCAGATTTTCTAATCAAAGAGATAGCAGCTTTTTCTATTTGACGAACTCTTTCTCTGGTAATTCCATATTTTTTACCAATTGATTCTAGAGTCTTTCTCTCTCCTCCATCTGTTAAGCCATAACGATTAACTATAATCTCATAGGCTCGGGGGTGTAAATCGGATAATATTCTTTTGGTAACTTGTTTAGGTTTAAATGAAATTGTTTTTGCCATATCTTTAATTTTTCATTAATAAATAGTGTAATTTGAAACTACGATTTTCATAATATCACTAGTCTCGGATAAAGTCAATAAGCATTTTAGCCTCTTTTAAAAATTAATTTTTAGTTTTTCCGGTGGCTATATTTTTAGCTTTAATTCTATCATTTTCGGTTAATAATTTTTTCCTTAATCGGATATTAAGGGGTGTAATTTCTAGATATTCATCTAAGGCCATAACTTCAAGCCCTCGTTCAATATTTAATTTGTAAGGTGGCTTAACAACAATAGCATCATCTGAACCAGAAGATCTCATATTGCTTAATTGTTTACTCTTAGTTGGATTAACAGCTAATTCATCTCCTTTTGTGACATTACCAATAACCATACCCTCATAAACAGCGTCCCCGTGTTCAACATAAAGCATACCCCTCTCTTGTAATGTCCACAAAGAAAAAGCGATAACCTTTCCAGGAACGATAGAAGTCATTGACCCAACTTCCCTTTTTTTAATCTCTCCAGCGTGCTCTTTGAAACCGATAAAACGAGAAGATAAAATACCGAGTCCTTTAGTGTCTATTATAAATTGCCCCCGATAACCAAGTAGGCCTCTTGTTGGTATTTCCATTAAAATCCTAGTGATACCATCCTTCTCTGTCATGTTGGTTATTAAACCTCTACGAGCTGTTAATTTTTCTACAACTTTTCCAGAAAATTCATTGTGTACATCTATGGTTACTTCTTCGTAAGGTTCTAATCTTTTTCCATTTTCTTCCTTAATGATAACTTGTGGCTGAGAGACTTGTAATTCATATCCTTCTCGTCTCATATTTTCTAGTAAAACAGCAATATGCAGTTCCCCTCGTCCGTAAACTAGAAATCCTTCTCGGTGTTCATCTTTAATTTCTGGATTAAAGTCTACCCGAAGTCCAACATTCATCTCCAATTCTTTTTCTAGCCTTTCTCTAATCTGACGGCTAGTTACATATTTACCTTCTTTCCCAGCAAAAGGAGAATCGTTGACTAAAAAATTAAGCGAGATGGTTGGCTCATCTATTTTAATTGAATCTAGAGGGCTACTTTCTTTGTCTAAGGTGATAGTCTCACCAATGTAAATATCAGGAATACCGGCAATAAGAGCAATATCTCCATTGTCAACTTCCTCCACCTCTTTTCTCTTTAATCCTTCAAATGTAAAAATTTTAGATATTTTAGCTTGCCTCGTTTCGTCGTTTGGTTTCTTTACATAAACAGATGAAGCCGTCCTCACCTTACCAGAATAAACTCTAACAATAGCTAATCTACCCATAAAATTATCATAGCCGAGATTAAAAACCTGAGCCCTAAAATTATTATCTTTATTAACAGAAGATGCTTCTTTAACTTCCTTTAATATTAAATCAAATAAAGGTTCTAAGTTTTCTGATTTATCTTCTTCCTTTATTTTAGCAATTCCTTCACGAGAAATAGCATAGACTGTTTTAAAATCTAATTGTTCGTCACTTGCGCCAAGCTCTAAAAACAGCTCAAAGACTTCATCTAAAACTCTTTTAGGGTTAGAAGCCGGTTTGTCTATTTTGTTTATTACGACGATTGGTTTTAATCCTAGCTCTAAAGATTTTTTTAAGACGAAACGAGTTTGGGGCATGGGACCTTCTTGAGCATCAACTAACAACAAAACTGAATCAATGGCTCTCAAAACTCGTTCAACTTCTGAGCCAAAATCAGCGTGACCGGGAGTATCAACTATGTTTATTTTTGTTCCTTTATATATAACCGAAGTATTCTTGGAGTAAATAGTAATACCCCGTTCTAATTCCAGAGCGTTTGAATCCATCGTAACCCCTTCTTCCACCATACCACACTGTTTCATCATCTGATCAGTCAAAGTCGTTTTGCCATGGTCAACGTGAGCTATTATCGCAATGTTTCTAATTTCCATAATATATTCTAAAGTTATTGATTATATTTATTTCTTACTAAATGTTGTATTGGCACTTCTCGCCCGCTTTTATAAAATAGTGCATTTGATTATTTTATAAAATTTCGGGTTTCTAATTTCCATAATATATTCTAAAGTTATTGATTATATTTATTTCTTACTAAAACTGACCTCCAAATAAAAATATTCGCCCAGGCGAATTATTAGCGTTTTTTATAATACAACATTTTTAATAAAATGTTAAGGGCTTTATTGTTATTAAGCCACACAAGTCTAAAAAGGTTCGACTTTTTCAATTTACCGTTTAGATTCACGATCGTGAAGTTGGGCGGTAATAGAAAAGTCTAACTTTTTCAATCGTTC
>DAOSXI010000025.1:0-6064 GCA_035380385.1 Minisyncoccota bacterium | reverse complement strand
TTGATAATTAGCCCTTATTGTATCTGCCCCAGAATACTCAATAATCCTAGATATTGATTCGCCAACAGCGTTAGCCATTAAATGCCCTATGTGAAAAGGTTTAAATGGGTTTGGGTCAGTGTATTCAATCATAACTTTTTTACCTTCCAAAATCTTATTCTTGCCCCAATTATTTCCCTCTTCTAGAATTTGATTTATCTTTTGCGTAAAAAATTCCTTCGTTAAATAAAAATTAATAAACCCAGCTCCCGCAATTTCTATTTTAGCTATATTGAGGAATTTTTCTTTTTCAATTTCATCTTTTATTTGCTGTCCTAAATCTCTAGGATTCTTACCTACTTCCTTGGAGTAAATTAGGGCAACATTAGAAGAATAATCTCCATGCTTAATATCTTCTGGGTGTTCAACAGTAAAAACCACATCTTGGCTTAGGCCGAGATTAGTTAATGCACTCTTAATTATTTCTTCTATTTCTTTTTTCATATTATCTTTTATCTCCACTACCTCTTATCATCCCTCGGTCTTTCCTAGATTTTAATTTTTTTAAATTATTATTGGCTATTTCTTCCAGAGGTATTTTTAAATCGTTTGACAAGACAGCTAGGTACCAAAGAACATCACCCATTTCATCTGCTATAGCTAATTTTCTCTCTTTGGTTAAAGCCTCTTGCCCATCATCTCCCCTTAGCCACTTTTTTATCTTACCTAAAACCTCTCCCGCTTCATCTCCTAAACCAAGAGCTGGGTAAATAATCTTATGTTTTCTTGGGTAAATCGCCGTAGAAACTGCTTTTTGTTGATATTCTTTAAAATTCATATTAAATATTATTTTTCACTTTATTAAATATAATTTCTGCGATCTCTTCTCTTGCTAACAACTTTCCCCGAAGAGAGCAATCTATCTTTATAAAATTCTTCTTTTCTTTCAATAATTTCATGGCACTTTTCCTAGAATTAATTAGAAAATCCATACTTTCTTCATGAACATCTTTTTTCTTTTTTAAATAATTTCTTTTTTCATCCAAATCTCTCTTCTTCAACATTTCTAGAACTAAATTAATTGGCAAACTAAGATAAAAGATAACATCTGGTCTAGGGATTCCAAGAATCTGGTGCTCCATCTTATCCAGCCAATTCATAAAATCTTGTCTATCTTTCTGATTTTTAATTTTACTTCCTTGGTGTATCTGATTAGACGAAACATAGCGATTGGCAATAACAATAAAACCGTCTTCAAGCCACTTATTAATTTCTTTAGTTGATTCAAATCGGTCACAAGCGTAAATAGTTGAAGCTATTTTAGGATGAACATTTAACCAATTATATGACTTGTCTCTTAAGCACTGACCAATAAATTCTCCAAAAAAATTATCATAGTATCTCGGAAAATCTATTTTCTTAACCTTATATCCTTCTTTTTTTAGTCGCTTAAAAAGAAGATCTACTTGAGTGGACTTACCACTTCCGTCTATTCCATCTATTACAATAAGCTTCCCTTTGGTCTTTTTTGCCGTCATAATAATACACTCATTATATATTATCCACCTCCATCCTCCAAACATGCCCACCTAAACCCATACAACCCTAGCCATGGCTAAGAGTGTAAGGTGGTTTTTGCTTGTTCTCCGAACTGATTTTATTATTTTGTCTAATACAAACTTACTCTTTTATTTCCTTAAAATTTTATCAATCTTTTTTGCTAAAACAATCATATCTTTTTCTTTTTTCCCCCTAGATGTTTCTGTGTATGTCCCCAGTCTTATTCCAGACGGATCCATTGGGTTTCTAGTCTCTCCTGGTATTGTGTTCATATTCACAATTATTCCCTCTTTTTCTAATCTTTCGGAAGCTTCTTTACCAGAAAGACCTATTCCCCCCATCCAAGTATCAAGTAAGATCAAATGCGTATCTGTTCCACCAGAGACAACACGCCAGCCTAGACTTTTTAATTCACCAGCAAGAACTTCTGCGTTTTTAATAACTTGTTTTGCGTATCTTTTAAATTCTGGCTTACCGTCTTCCCATAAAGAAACAGCAACTGCCGCAATTGTATTTTCGTGAGGTCCACCATATAGTCCTGGGATAATAGCTTTATCTATTTTTTTATCAAAACCTCTCTCGTCTTTTTTAACAAACAAAATAGCATGCCTTGGTCCCTTTAAGCTTTTATGTGTTGTCGTCATTACGGAATCAGCGTATAAAAAGGGTGAGGGATATACTCCCCCTGCAACCAAACCAGCAAAGTGAGACATATCTACATGTAATAGTGCCCCACAAGAATCTGCTATCTGTCTAAATTTTTTAAAATCTACAATTCTTGGATAGGCCGTAAACCCACAAACTATTAAATCTGGTTTCTCTTTAATAGCTATCTTTTTTAAATCTTCATAATCTATAACTTCAGTTTTAGGATTAACTTCATATTGAATACTTTTCCAAATCTTTCCTGTCATAGATAATTTATAGCCGTGAGTTAAGTGTCCTCCGGAAGATAATTTCATTCCCATTATTTTACCCCCGAGAGGAATAAGAGCGCAATAAAGTGCAAAATTAGCCGGACTGCCGGAAAGAGCTTGGACATTAACATGCCAATCGTCCTCTTTTATTTTAAAAAGTTTTAAGGCTCTCTTAATCGCTAAATTTTCTATTTTATCTATTATATTATTGCCTCCATAATATCTTCTTCCTGGGTACCCCTCAGCATATTTATTAGTTAATTCTGAACCTAACGCCTTTAAAACGTCATTAGAAACCTCATTTTCTGAAGCGATTAAATTAATAACCTGCTTTTGTCTTTTTTCTTCTTCTTTAATTAATTTTTCTATTTGTTTATCTTGCATGTTCTTGATTTTAACACATTTTAAATTAAGTGGTATTTTTAGTTTGTTAATATTTAGTGTTATACTTAAAATTATGCGGGCTTACTTAAACATTGTAGATAAAATAATTAAGGAAGGGATTTTGGCTGAAAACAGAACAGGTATTTCGGCTTATACTATTGCTGGAGCTATTTTTGAACACGATATGAAATATGGGTTCCCTCTTTTAACCACCAAAAAAGTTCCCTTTAAAATGGTAGCTTCAGAGCTTGAGTTTTTCATCAAAGGGCTAACCGATAAAAAGTGGCTTCAAGATAAAAATAATCATATTTGGGACGAGTGGGCTAACCCCAAAATTACCCCCTATGGACACGACCAAGAATCTAAAGAAAAAATGCTCAAAGAAAGAGACTTGGGACCAATTTATGGTTTTGAATGGAGACACTTCAATGCTCCTTATAAAGGTTATGATTGTGATTATGAAAACAAGGGAATTGATCAGTTAAAGAAAGTAATAGAAACTATTAAAAATAATCCACGCGACAGAAGAATGATTGTTTCAGCCTGGAATCCAGAACAATTAGAAGAGATGGCTCTACCTCCATGTCATTATGGATTCCAAATTACTGTCCTTGATGGAAAATTAAATCTTCTGTGGAACCAAAGATCTGTTGATACAATGCTAGGTCTTCCTTTTAATATTGCTAGTTATGCCTTGTTGCTTCACCTTCTTGCTAAAGAAACTGGCTTAAAAGAAGGCAAGCTAGTTGGTTTTCTTGCTGATGTTCATATATATGAAAATCATTTAGACAAAGCTAAGGAGCAATTGAAAAGAGACCCTAATAAATATCCCCTTCCTAAGATTGAGACAAATAACTGGAGCGGAATATTTAATTGGTCATCTGAAAATTCAAAAATAATAGATTATCAAAGCTATGAAAAAATACCATTTGAAATAGCTATATAAAAAATCCCAAAAAAAGATTCTATAATATAATCAAAAGATGAAAATATCTATAATTGGAGCCATCGGAAAAAATAATGAAATCGGTAAAGACAATAAGCTTCTTTGGCATCTACCGGCTGACTTAAAACATTTTAAAGAAATTACCCTTGGCCACCCCGTAGTTATGGGACAAAAAACTTTTCAGTCTATTGGTAAACCACTGCCTTTCCGTCGAAACATTGTATTATCTTTAGATAATAATTTTAAAGCTGAAGGAGTTGAAGTCTTCCACTCCAAAGAAGAATTAGAAGATAATCTAAAAGATGAAGATAGTGAAATTTTTATAATCGGTGGTGGAACAATTTATAATCTTTTTATAGATAAAGCGGATAAATTATATATTACCCATATTGATGCCTCATTCAAAGAGGCTGATACCTTTTTCCCAGAAATAGATAAAAATAAATGGCAAAAAACAAAAGAGGAGAAATTCTCCCCCTCTCTGCAAAATGAATTGGGTTATTCTTTTATAGAATATTTAAAGATTTAATTTTTCTTTAATCTGAAAAATTATTTTATCTAATTCTTTTTCTAAATCTTCCTTAGACCCTTCATTAACAATTGTCCAATCAGCTCGAGCTATTGGTCCCGCATTGTGGAGGTTTTCTATTTGTGAATAATCTCTAGAGATTAGTTCTTCTTCTCTAAGCGGTCTAACTGGTCTATTCTTTAAACGATTTATTCTGGTTTCTGGTGAAGCATAGATTGCTAAAACCTTAAAAGAATCTCCAAAATTTTTTTTAACTTCTAAATATTCTTCCCAGCTATACAAACTTTCTATAAAAAGAGGACCCTGTTCAAATAATTTTTCTATTTTAGGAATATTTAAAATAGCATAAGCCCCCATACCAAATTCTTTTCTTATATCTTCCCTTGTCTTTCTTTCATTAGCCTCATTTATCTCAAGGTCCATTTCTTTCATTCTATCAAAAGTCACATCACCAAAATATATTTTAGGCCAACCTAATTTTTCTTTCAAATACTCTATGGCTTCGGTTTTGCCCGAACCAGGTAACCCAACTATAGCTAATATAATCTTATTTTCCATTTTCCTCAAGAGAATATTGTCTTAATTTAATCTTGGCTAGTTTAAGCAATTTTTTACTTGTCTTAAACTTTGGATCTTTAGCATATTTATCACTATCATAAATTACTTCCTTTATCCCATTTTGGATAATAGTTTTGGCACATTCATTACATGGAAATAAGGTGCAATATAATTTACAATCTTTAGTACTGCCATTAGCGTTATATACAGCATTTTCTTCGGCGTGACAAATATAAGGATATTTAGTATCTTCAAAATCACCTTCTCTTTCCCAGGGAACATCTTCAAAAGCCACCCCTCTTGGCATACCGTTGTAACCCACTCCCACCACCACATTATTTTGATTAGCTATTATGGCTCCAGCTTGAGTTGAAGGATCTGGTGATCTTTCGGCTATTAAATGAGCCATCCTCATAAAGCACTCATCCCAACTAATACGATTTGTCCTAGGCTCAACTTTTTTTATTTTTTTATTCATACATTTTTAATTTAAGATTAATACAAACATTATAGCGAAACATTTAACTTGTGGTCAATTAAACTATTCGTACCGTAGGGCATCTATTGGATTTAATTTGGCTGCTCTTCTGGCTGGGTAATAACCAAAAACAATTCCTATCAAAGCAGATACTCCAAACGACAAAGCAACAGCACCAATTGTTACTTCGGCGGTTACTACTCCCGTCAAGTTTAAAATGAGTGAAGCTAGTGACCCTAAAATTACTCCGGTTATTCCTCCGCTTAGTGTTAGAACAATTGCCTCAACCAAAAACTGATTATTTATATCTTTTCTTTTGGCTCCAATTGATTTTCTTAAACCTATTTCTCTCGTCCTCTCTGTAACTGTAGTTAACATCATATTCATTATTCCTATACCACCAACAAGTAAAGAAATGGCTGCTACGGCTGCCGAAAAGGCTGTTAAGGTGCCTAAAACATCAGAAACGATATCTATGACATCTGCTTGGTTGGCTGTTGAGAAATCAGCTTTATCTGGGTCAGTAATTTTGTGTCTTCTTAAAAGAAGAGCGTCAATTTCATTTTGAACATAAGCTGATAAATCTGAAGTTTCTGCTGAAATAAATATATTTGATAAATACTTATCACCTGTTAAATATCTTTGGGCCGTAGTGTAAGGAATATAAACAACATCATCCATACTTGTCACTCCACTCCCCCCTTTTGATTCTT
>DAOSXI010000024.1:1948-6470 GCA_035380385.1 Minisyncoccota bacterium | reverse complement strand
ATACAACTCTAACTTGGTCTGTTCAAAATCCTATATCTACTACCGCTGTCACAACACCCGTCAATCAAACTATTTTTACCGGTCATTCTGGGTCGGGGACTTATTCTGTAGAGCATGGAGGAAGGACATTTTATTTATACAATAGTGGTATAGAATTAGGCCAAATTGGAGTCGGCGCCATTTGTATTTCTGGAACAGAATGGGACGGAAGTAGAAGTATTTGTCAAGCAATTCCTGAAATGGCTGGCAATTTATCTGTTTCTCCCACAAGTTGCGAAATCCCATATGATCAAGAATCTTGTAGCGTAAGTGTTAGTTGGAATGTTTATAATCCAGAATCTTCTAATACGGCCGTAACAATTTCTCCTGATGGGGATGTTTTTGCCACAGGACACTCTGGTTCAAAGGATTATCCTTTTACATCCTCTAATTCTGTAACTTTTTATTTATACAACAATGGAAAATTATTAGCTCAAGCCACTGCCTCGGCCACCAAAGAATTACCTCCTCCAATGACTGGCTCAATCACTGCTAGCGATTGTGAAATAGCAGAAGGGCAAAGCACTTGTAATACAACTTTAACTTGGTCTGTTCAGAATCCTGTGTCTGATACAGCTATTACCACTCCCGTTAATCAGACTATTTTTAGCGGTCATTCTGGATCAGGGACTTATTCTGTAGAGTATGGAGAAAGGCCATTTTATTTATACAACAACGGTGTAGAATTAGACCAAATCACGACCAGTGCTATTTGTGAGGGAGGAACAAGCTGGCTCGGCTTTAGTTGCGAAGGCCCCAAAGAATTAATAGTTTCAAGGAACGGAGCAGGCACTGTTACTTCTGATGTCTATGGCATTTCTTGTGGGTCAGATTGTTCGGGGGTTTATGCTCATGGATCTAGTGTGACCTTAACTGCAACGGTAACAGAAGCAGATAATTCTATGTTTTCTTCATGGTCTGGCTGTGATGAAGTAAATGGAAATACTTGCACCGTTTTAATGGATGAAGATAAAAATGTCACCGCTAATTTTATGGAAGTTTGGGTGGATGCACAAAGCTCTTTCGTAGAGGGCTCTTCAATTTACAATACAATCCCAAACACAATTGTCACGATTCCTTATACGACATCCAGTTCGCTTTCTCCATCAGAGTGTAGATTATTGGATTATGAAAAATTACCCCTAGCTGAATATTATGAAACAGATAATCCAATAACTCTAACTTCTCCTAGTTCATCTGGTAGTTATGGGTATTACATACAATGTCGCAACCAGAATAATTATAATATTACTGCTGTTTCAGAAGAGATAATTGTCAACGCTGTTGCGGTGTCTGTTAGTCTGCTGAAAAGTTTTGACACCGCTTTACCAAGTAGTGATTATAATTTTGCTTTTGTACCATATAGCTCTCCGAATGTTGAGTATCTAAATCATGTTAGCTGTCGGTTGTTAGATAGTGATAAGAATAAATTAGAACCACAAGATGATACTTGGATAAGTGTAAATTTGAATGAACCAAACGGCATATATCATAAATTACCAGGAGGATATCTTGGCAGTTTTGGTTATTATATAAGATGTAGAAATGATGTGGTGACCATCGCCGAAGCAGATTCTAACAAGATGACAATCACAACATATTGCCCAGAAGGAAAAAAGTTATACGAAGGTATTTGTGTTGCTCCTGGTATTTCTGCTAGTGATTGTGTTATAGAAACAGGGGAAAGCTCGTGTGAGGCTGCTATTAATTGGGAGATTCCTTCTTTGGATGGGGTTTGGGCTATTACAGCCAATATTCCTGCCCCCAACACAACAGTAGTTGATATCGTTGAGCCAAATAATAGAGGGCAAGTTTATCATACCTTACCAAGAGTATCAGATTTTCCTTTTTTCTTATACAACGATGGTGTTGAAGTTGGGTTATCCAGAGCTTATGCTAGGTGTCGTCCTGGCACCGTTTGGACTTTTTCACCAGATGGGACAACGGGGACATGTGAAATCATGCAAAATTCTATTGATGTTACAATTTGTTCTATCCCACTAGGAGAAAATTCTTGTCAGACCGAAGCCTCTTGGGCGCTTGATAATATACCTCCCGGAAAAGACATAAATGATTTTAGTTTTACTTACCCAGAAAATAAATTAGTAGACGGAGAAGGATTAGTAGGGGACGATAGAAAGCAAACTCTATATGATGTAACTCTTTCCCACGGAGATAATCATTTTAAAATATTTGATGGAGCAGTTTTAATAGGAGAAAGAAATATCCCAGGAGTCTGTGTAGAAAACACAGAATGGGATACAGAAAGTAGGACTTGTGTCATTAAAGAACCGGAAATAAATTATTTTAAAGCAGAGCCAGAAACTATATTTAAGGGTCAATCCACAACACTTAGTTGGGACTTTGAAGAGGATAGAGTAGATTATTGTTTATTAGAGAAAAGGCTCAGTATAGATGATAATGTAGAAAATTTATCAACCATTAATTCTTCGGATTACAATGGAAGCTTAGAGGATTCGCCTCTTGGGACAACAATTTATTATATGACTTGTTATAAAGAAGGATCAGAGCCAACAGACACGAAAGAAGCCATTGTTAGTGTTATAGATATGGTTATAGAAGAAA
Source organism: Minisyncoccota bacterium (assembly GCA_035380385.1). Taxonomy (GTDB): domain Bacteria; phylum Patescibacteriota; class Minisyncoccia; order Phycocordibacterales; family UBA9973; genus UBA8515. The sequence goes on along the minus strand of DAOSXI010000024.1, from coordinate 3,845 downwards.
AATAATAGAGAAAAATCTTATACGAGGTGGCCCCACACCCTCCCTTGACTAATTAAGTAACTCATTATACAATTAAATTGAAGTTGTTCTAACTTCTGGCTAGGGCGTTCTGCCCAAGGACAGCAGAGAATGCTCTCCAGATATATATTAGGTTAAACAAAGGGCTCCAGGGGCGGCTGTGAAGTCGCCCTTTTTTTATTCTAAAATTGCCCGACAAGCGAAGCTTGTCGGGCAATTTCTTTTCCCCAAAACCCTATTCCTCCTTACTAGACACCTGCAATTCACTAAATCTTGTTCGCACCTCCTTTAGTATCTCATCGGCTATTTTTTTATTATCTCGCAAAAATGTTCTAGCAGCGTCATAACCTCTACCCAATTTAACTTCTTCAAAATCTCCTTTCTCTCTTTGCTTTGCATTTCCCAAATATGAATAAACAGCTCCACTTGATTTAGAAATTATACCCAATTTTTCTCCGAGAGCCATCAATTCGCCCTCTTTGGAAATACCTTCACCGTAAATAATATCAAACTCTGTTTGCTTGAAAGGGGAGGCCACTTTGTTTTTAACCACCTTAACTCTAGTCCTATTTCCCACAATATCATCTCCCTTCTTAATCTGAGCAATTCTTCTAATATCTAATCTAATTGTTGTGTAAAACTTTAAGGCCTTTCCACCGGTCGTTGTTTCTGGATTGCCAAACATAATACCAATTTGCATCCTAATCTGATTGATGAAAATGATAACCGTTTTAGAATTGGCGACAATAGCTGTCAACTTCCTTAAGGCTTGCGACATCAATCTTGCTTGTTTCCCCACATGTGATTGCCCCATGTCGCCCTCTATTTCATCGCGAGGGGTAAGAGCTGCGACAGAATCTATCACAATGACATCTATTTTGCCTGATCTCACTAGGCTCTCTGTTATTTCTAAGGCCTGTTCACCATTATCTGGTTGTGAAATTAAAAGTTCTTTGATTTCAACTCCTAATTTTCTAGCATAATCAGGATCCATAGCATGTTCGGCGTCTATATAAGCACAAACACCACCTTTTTTCTGTGATTCAGCCACTATGTGTAAAGCCAATGTTGTTTTTCCGGAAGATTCTGGCCCAAATATTTCAATCATCCTACCTCGTGGCACTCCTCCCACACCGAGTGCCATATCAAGTCCAATTGAGCCCGTTGGGATAACATCAATGTTTACTTTCGGGGAGTCTCCCATCTTCATAATAGCTCCTTCTCCAAACTTTGTTTGAATAGATTTTATTGTATCCTCTATTGCTCCACCATTTTCTTTTGGAGCTTTTTTTGTTGTCTTTTTTTGCATATCTAAATAATTATAATTAATAAATAAAAACCAAAACTAAACTACTCGCTTAAAGCAAAAGATGAAGAATTTTTATTCAAATACATCTTAAATTCTTTTTCACTAATTTTCCCAAATTTATCTTCGGCGTATAAAGAGGTGACAGAGTATCCATCTTGGGGAATTAAAACTTCTCTAAAGAAACCTTCTTTGTCTATGAAAATCTCTCGGCCATTCAATTTCAGATGTTTGGCTCGGGGAGCTTGTCCTTCCACTATATAAAGCGGACTGTCGGAAGATTGAACGATTGAAGCTTCTAGCTCTACTCCGTTTCTGATAAAACTCATCTTTTCCCAACCAAAAAATATAATCACGGCGAAAAAAGCTACACAAGAAAATGTTCCAACCCACCATTTTATATTTTTTTGATTATATTTTCTCATCCCTTTAATTATCCTCTTCCTCGTTATTTTGTAAAGGCTCACCCATATCACTTGTGTGGTCCATTGGTTTTTCTAAAATCTCCCTTGGTTTTGCCCCGTTGGCTGCTCCAATAATTCCTCTTTCTTCAAGCATATCCATTAGTTTAGC
>DAOSXI010000024.1:0-1848 GCA_035380385.1 Minisyncoccota bacterium | reverse complement strand
TTAACCTCTTCTTCAGATATAAAAGCACTCTGTAATCTTTCTGGGGTAGGGCTTTCGGCACAGGCATAAAGCATATCTCCAGCTCCAAGTAATTTTTCTGCTCCACCTTGGTCTAAAATTGTTCGTGAATCCACTTGCGAAGAAACTTGCAAAGCAATTCTTGTTGGTATATTAGCTTTAATCAATCCGGTAATAACATTAACCGATGGTCTTTGGGTAGAAAGTACTAAGTGAATACCAACAGCTCTAGACATTTGGGCTAGTCTAACGATGGCGCTTTCCAATTCTCTTGGGTAAGTCTGCATAATATCAGCCAATTCATCAATGACTATAATAATGTATGGTAATCGCTCAGCATCAATACCTTTCTTTCTAGCTTTTAGGTAAACATTTTGATGGTAAGATTCTATGTTTTGGACAGATTCAGTTTGCAAAATATCGTATCTTCTATCCATTTCTCTAGCTGCCCATTTCAAAGCCAGTATTGTTTGCTTGGGCTGAGTAATAACGGGGGTAAGTAAATGGGGGATTTTATTATACAAAGTGAGCTCCACTCTTTTTGGATCCACCATAATAAACTTCATATCAGCTGGGCTGTTACGATAGAGTAGGGAATTGATAATAGAGTGAATTGTGACTGATTTTCCTGAACCAGTTGTTCCAGCGACGAGTAGATGTGGCATTTTAGCTAAGTTACCAAACATTGCTTTGCCTGATAGCCCTCTTCCTAAAGCCACCGTCAGTGGCTTGTCTGATTTTTGGAATTTATCATCAGCCAATAATGTGGCTAGTCCAACTGTGGCTTTCTCTTTGTTTGGCACCTCAATACCCACAAGTGATCGGCCGGGGATAGGGGCTTCTATTCTAATTGTTTTGGCTGATAAGGCTAGGGCTAGCTCATTTTGCAGCCCAACAATTCTAGAAAGTTTGACCCCTTGGGCTGGTTTGAGAGAGTAGCGAGTGACCGTCGGTCCGATTGTTACATCGTCCATCTCCACAGGTATGCCGAAAGTCATCAAAGTTTTTTGAATCATATTCATATTGCCCTTCATATCTCCAATGTTTGGCTTACCCCTATCTTTCTCAAGGAGTGATAGTGGGGGAGGGACATAATCAGTATCTTGTTTGAGAGCTTTTGTGACCGCCTTGTCCACTATCTCTGGATCCTTTTCTTCTTTCTTGCTCACCGCCGTCTTAGGCTCAATAATTTCATCAGCTTCTTCTTTGTCTTTTGGCTCCTCCTCCACTTCTTCTTCATCCTCTTCCTCACCCCCTCTCTCTTTCTTCCGGAAAATATTTTTGATAAAGTTCCAAATCTTTAGAAAGACTAGCCTGATACCAGGTTTGTCTTTTGAGACGATAGTAAATGAAATGATTAAAATTGTTGCAAGTAGCAACCCCCCAGCAAGTGCTCCAAAGAACCTGACGAATAGCCAAGCCACAGCGTTGCCGACATACCCTCCGGCTGTTAGATTGTTGTTAGTGATGATGTCTAATATTCCGAGCGTAGAGAGAAAAATTAAAAGACCTAAAACAATGTTTAGCCAGGCAATTTTCGGCTTCTCTTTTTTCAAAAAAGAAATACCGAGCAGTATCAGACCAATCGGTAATAAATAGTAGCCATAGCCGAGTAGGGAATAGAGACCCGAGTAGATGCCGTTGCCGACAACTCCAGCTTTTCCAAAAATAGAAAACGAAACAATCAATCCTAAAGCGATACAAACAATCCCCCAAATAATACTTTTTGTTTCCGGTGATAATTTCTCCATTTCAAACTTTTGTTCACTTTTTTCCACTTTATTTTTTGAATTTTTCTTTGCCATAACTTATGAGATTATAACATAAAAA
>DAOSXI010000023.1:0-6675 GCA_035380385.1 Minisyncoccota bacterium | reverse complement strand
CGGAGGAAGTTCCTCCCGAAACCGAACCAAGCGGAGAAACAACTGGAGATGGAACAATAGGAGAAGAAACCGACACCACGGACACTTCTAGCACAACCGACACCACTGATACAACTGACACAATTGATACAACGGACACCACAGATACAACAGATACAACAGATACTACAGATACAACCAACACAACAACAGAGCAAGAAGGGGAGGAACTTCCTCCACCGGAGGAAGTTCCTCCCGAAACCGAACCAGCTGAAGAAACTACCGACCCTACTGAAACCACAGATACATCAGAACCAATTCCAACAACCGAACCCGAACCTACTCCTGAACCCGAGCCAGACCCCGAATCTGAACCCGAACCCACCCCCGACACCGAACCCGAACCAGAACCTGACCCTACCCCCACAGAAAATCCAATACCAGACGACTCCACTCCAACCCCCGACCCCTAACTTACTTGCATAGGACTGAACCCGAGGAAGACTATCCTCCAAAATTTCTTTTCGTGACGACCGTCACGAAAAGACTATTATTTTTGAGTAGTCCAACTACTCAAAAATATATCCCAGCTTCGCGGCCGCGAAGCTGGGATAATTATACTTACCACGCAAATAAACTTACAAAATAACACTTTTTTAAGAAAAAATTGTAAAAGTCTTAGAAAATAAGGTTATTTTTGTCTATTGGGACTTTTATTCGCGGCCGCGAATAAAAGTCCCTTTATTTTTTAAAGCCATATTTTATAAGGGTAAAATTAGACTTGTAAAACACCAATTTTGTAAAACACCAATTTTTATTTTTTAGTAGTTCAACTACTCAAAAATATATCCCAGCTTCGCGGCCGCGAAGCTGGGATAATTGTCTCTACCACTTAAATAGCCTTACAAAATAAGTATTTTTTTCTAGAGAATTACAATAACAAACGGCCGTTTCTTAATGTTCTAGCCCAAAAAATTACAATAACAAACGGCCGTTTGTTATTGTAATTTTTGAGTAGTCGGACTACTCAAAAAAGAAATAGCCCGACAAGCGAAGCTTGTCGGGCTATTTCAGCCAACTTATTCTAGCTTATGGCACCCTCTAACAAGGACAGTCCTTACTAGTGGGGGGCTATTTGTTAATTAAAATTGACTTATTATATATAATTTTGATGCACTCAATTTAGTTTATTATTAAAAATAATAAAAAAATGAAATGCACACCTAATCAAAGACAGCCATTGCTAAGACCGAATATCTTTGCAATCCACAAAAATACGCAATTTTATGGATTGGTAATCCATAAAATTGCGTATTTTTGTGGATTATGCTAATATATAGGCGTGATAACAAGAGAACAAAAAATAGAGAAAAATATCTTTCCCAAAAGGGTGCTTATTGTCTATGGGCCTAGGCGTATAGGAAAAACTACAATTACTAAAAAATATTTTGAAAGTTTAGATCCCAAAAAATCTATCTATGTGGTTGGAGATGATATAAGAATACAAGAACTTTTAAATAGCCTTGATAGAAATAATATTTTAAATTGGGCAAGTTCTTATGAAAATATAATTATAGATGAGGCTCAATATGTTTCAAAAATAGGCAACGCTATAAAGATGATAATTGATGAATATCCAGAGAAAAACATTATTCTCACAGGGTCTTCATCTTTTGAACTTTCCGAACAGACAGGAGAGCCTCTTACTGGCAGACATTTTACTATTATTCTTTTGCCTATAATGCAAAAAGAATTAAAATTGAGTAATTTTGATTTAAAAAATAATCTTGAGCAGTTTTTAATATATGGATCATACCCAGAAGTTTTGACTTCAAAAAATACTGATGATAAAAAACGAATTTTAAATGAACTCATAAATTCATATCTCTTAAAAGATATCCTTGTGCTGGATAAAATAAAATCTTCCCAAACCCTAATAGATATTTTGAAAGCATTAGCTTTTCAGGTTGGCAATGAGGTTTCTTTTAATGAAATAGCTTTAAGTGTAAAACGAGATGTTAAAACGGTTCAAAGATATATAGATGTTTTAGAGAAAACTTTTGTCATAAAAAGGGTAGGGGCTTACAGTAATAATCTTAGAAATGAGATCTCTAAGAAAAATAAATTCTATTTTTACGACCTAGGTATTAGAAATGCTATTATAAGGCAGTTCAATTCTTTAGATGATAGAAATGACGTAGGAGCTCTATGGGAAAATTTTATATTTATGGAGCTTTATAAAAAATCTTCAGCAGAAAATAGATATGAAAATTTTTATTTTTGGAGGACGACAAGAAACAAGGAGGTAGATATAATAATAGAAAAAGATGGAAAAATACAAGCAATAGAGTGTAAGTTTAGAGAAAAGAGGGAAACAAATATGAAAATATTTCTTGAGAAATACCCTAAAGCTGAAACGAAGATAATAAACTGTAATAACTATTTGAATTATTTAATTGATTAATTTCAAGGCTTCAAGGCCAAGGCTACTTACCACTCAACTTCACGACCGTGAACAAGAGTGGTAAAATCATCCAAACAACCTTACAAAATAACACTTTTTTAAGAAAAAACTGTAAAAGTCTTACAAAATAAGGTTATTTTTGTCTATTGGGACTTTTATTCGCGGCCGCGAATAAAAGTCCCTTTATTTTTTAAAGCCATATTTTATAAGGGTAAAATTAGACTTGTAAAACACCAATTTTTATTTTTTAGTAGTTCAACTACTAAAAACTTAATGTTCTAACTTAAAAAATTACATTAACAAACGACCGTTTCTTAATGTTCTAGTCCCAAAAACATTTATAAAATAAGTGTTTTTATGCAGATTATTACATTAACAAACGGCCGTTTGTTAATGATATTTCCCACATGTCCGACATGTGGGAAAGAAATAGCCCGACAAGCGAAGCTTGTCGGGCTATTTCAGCCAACCACTTATCTTATTCTAGCTTATGTCCACGCATCAAAGATTCTAATATAATAGATAATTTCATTGTTGCTACTCCCACAACTTTATCGCCCCCACCATAATATGTAAACAATAAATCATCTTTAATAACCATACCGCAAGGGAAAACAACATTATTTACAATTCCCACTTTCTCATATTCTTCTTCTGGTTCAAATATAGCATCAGTGCTACGAGCGAGTACTATTGCTGGGTCTTTCAAGTCTAACAAAACAGCTCCGACTCGGTAAGTGGAATGGCTTTTAGAAACTCCGTGATACAAAACGAGCCACCCATAATCTGTTTTAATCGGCTGACTAGATACTCCTACTTTCAAGCTATCCCAAGCATTCGTTCGTGGCCCAATTATTTTTAAACTACGGTCTATAATCTCTTCATTAAAATCTATTTTATTCAAATAGTCGCCAGTAATTTCTCCGTCTATCCGATGGATAATAAAATAACCATCTTCAAACTTCTCAGGGAATAGGCAAGTGTCTTTGTCGTCAAATCCTTCTGGGGTAATTAGGACTGGACGAGACCAATTCCATTTTTGATTTAGAAAATCTTTTTCTTTAATTGTTGAAACGGCAACTCGTGGAGGATTTATACCGTCATAAGCGGTGTAGCATAGATATAAAGTATCTCCCATTTTTGTAATTCTTGGATCCTCGCAACCTGAATTGCCATTCGGAACTTTTTTAGCCTCAAAATCTTCTCGCGGGCTGTATATCGGCTCCTCTAATTTTTGGTCTAAATTAAAACCATCAAGGCTGGAAGCATAGCCAATATAAGAAGTGTTATCTTTTGACATTGCTCTATAGAGAATATGGATTTTATCTCCTAGATAAATAGAGGCCGGATTAAAAGTCGCAAAAGATTGCCAGCCACCTCCTTCGTCCGACGGAACGATTATTGGATTACCGCTGTATCTTTTAAACATCCTATCTGGTGCTGTATCCTCATAAACAGTTTCTAATAAATCTTTGAAATAAACCTGTGCCCCACAGACCGTCGTATCAGCGGCTCCGTAATAGATTGTCAAAATATCTTTATCTAAGATATGTCCGGAAGGGAAAATAACATTAGGGACATAGCCAGTTATTTCATAAACTTCAGATGGAACTAAAATTGGCCCCCTAGTTCGCCCCCTCATTTTTTTAAGATTATCTTTGTCTAACAAAATAGCCTCAACTCCAAAAATCTTATCTAAGTTTTTAGGGTGAGGATAATAATTTTGAATATGAGAATAAATTAAAAACCAGCCGTAGTCTGTTTTAATTGGGGTGCTACCAATTTCAATATGATCGTATGGGGTTCGCTTTAAATCTAAAGTATTTTCATCAATCTTATCAATCCAATTATTCCAAAAATCTTCACTCCACAAATCTTCTATATTGTCGGCTTGAGCCATAACAATTTTAACTGGATCAGGAGGCATATCGGTGTGATATGAAAACATCACCGTTACTTTACCATTAACTCGCTCCGGAAAAAGAATCATCGCTTTAGAATTAAAAGGGGTAACTAAGTGTTTTTCACTAATTGTTTCTAAGTCATCAGAAACAGCCACTCCAATTTTTATTCCCTCAGGGCCAAAAGGGAATCTAGATAAAGCGGTATAAAATGTGTAATATCTGCCCTCAAAAAAAGTGACTCGCGGGTCTTCGCAACCATTATCATCCCATTCTTCGCTTGGCTCTATAAATTTTTGTCTGTTATAAAAATCTATTCCATTATCGCTTTCGGCTCGGCCAATAATAGATATTTGAGATTGATGATGAATTTTATCAGAAGCCGAAATAGCTCTGTAAAGACCAATAATCTTACTATCTTTTTTAATCGTTGACATGTTAAATGTCGCAAACTCTTCCCAGTAGTGTTCTTTTTTAGGTATTAAGATTGGATTAGTATCTAATTTTCTGGCGACATACATATATTATTTCTTTTTAGTTTTTGATAATTTAATTTCTTTTTTGTTTGTCATACTATCTAAGAGGTCGTCTAATTTAATTGTAGCTACTCCGACATATTTATCGCCTGCTCCATAATAAACAAATAAAGTTTCGTTTTTAACTACGGCTCCACAGGAATAAACAATTCCGCGGTAGCCCTCTTTTTCGTAATCTTGGTCTGGTTCTATGATTGCGTGGTCTGTCTGGTATAAAACTTTTGTAGGATCTTCCCGGTCTAATATCTTAGCAAATATTTTATATTTATGAGGGTCGTGAGCTTCTGTCTTGTGGTATAAAATTAACCAGCCCAGCCTTGTTTTAATTGGAGTAGGACCTGCTCCTCTAACTCCTGGCTCTTTTTCTTGCCACTTAGGATGATCTCTGTGAATACTTTGTATAAAATTTTTACCATCAAACTCTTTGAAACTATCAAAATAATGAATCAATATATCTGGCGAAATGCTATGCAAAATAGCAAACTTACCGTTTATTTTTTCAGGGAAAAGAACCCAGTTTTTATGAATCTCTCCCGGATGTGAAAGGGTAATCGGCTTACTCCAATTGTTCCATCTTCTTTTTCTAAAATCTTCTAGGCTAATTGAGGATAAATTAAGACCAATAGAGCTCCAACCATCAAAAGCAACATATATTAGATAAAGATTGTTATCTATAATTGTGGCCCTTGGGTCTTCACAACCCCCAAACCCTCCTCCTCCAGAAATATAATTGATGTTTGGTTTTGTCTTGTCTGGTTTTAAGTATCTTTGATAAATAGAATAAGTTGGGCGACCTTCTATATTATAGCCGTCGTAAGTATAAGCATAGCCAAGCATTGAAACATCGTTTTCTCCAATGGCTCTATATATTAGATTTATTTTGTTATCTAGCAAAAAAGCAGCCGGATTAAAGGTGGCTTTTGTTTCCCAAAAGTAAAAGCTTGGTTTGATAATTGGATTGCCGGCAAATTTTTCAGCTTGAACAATTTCAGGAAGAGTGTTTTTCTTTTTTCTCTTAGTGACGGGCTTTTTCTTTTTAGGAAGGGGAGATTTTTTAATTGGAGTCTTTTTCTTTTTGGATAGGAGTTTCTTAACCCCCTTAATAAGCCCACCTTTTTTAGAGGTTTTTTTGATGGTTTTTTTCTTTTTGTCTTTAATCTCTCTCATTTACTATATTCTACCATATTTATCTCGGTAGCGCATTATGTCTTCTTCGTCAAAATCACCAAAAGATATTTCCAAGACTTTTATACCTCTTGGTCCAGCTGATAGGCTGTGCCTTTTGCCAACATCTATCTTAAATTCATCATCTTCTTTAGCTTGGTAGCGATTTTCTCCAATCTCCACAATACCAGCACCAGCAATTATTCGCCAAAATTCTTTTCTTTTTTTGTGACTTTGTAGGCTAAGCTCTTCGTTTGGATTAACATAAATTATTTTAACAGTAGATTTTTGATTATCGGTGAATTTTCTAAAACGCCCCCAGGGTCTTTCTTCCTCGTATATATCTATTGTATTGTCCATGCGATAATTATAACACCTCGGTGCTCATATTTCTATCATTTTTTCAGTTCCCACATGTCCGACATGTGGGAAATCTAATTCCGTGGCCCAATACATAGATATGAAGTTTTTCACAGGTTAAATTTAGTCACTTAGCCTCGCGGAAAAGATTGTTTTTTGGAACAATAATTTTGGAGCGAGGTGGTGTAATGAGAGCCACTACAAGAATAGCTTCCCCAAAAGAGTACGCAAAATTTTTTGGTAAAAATTTTGCTCAAAGACTCTTCGCCGT